>QHVY01000030.1 GCA_003223695.1 Acidobacteriota bacterium | reverse complement strand
CGCTGCTGCCGTACTTCAAGAATGACGAGGGACAATTGCGCCGCACAATGGGAGACGCGGTCGCCCTGACGGAGTATCTGCGCGACTACATCTGGAGCATCGGCATCACGCAGATGCGCACCGCCGCGCCGGGCGGCGAAGCTCCGGCACAGCCGCAGGCGCCGTCGTTGCCGGCAGGAGTGCCGGCGCCGAAGGTTGGAGAAGCGTTGACCGTTGGCCGTTCGCCGTTGGCCGAAATAAAGACGAACGGCCAACGGCCAACGGCGATCGGCCAACGAAACGGACATTAGAAGAGCTGCGGCAAAGGGAAAGAGGCGAAAGAGGAAGAGGAAGGCACTGACGATCAGGCGCTGCAGACCGCGACAACGTCGAGTGCCGGAACCGCGGCTCCGGCTGCTCAACCGGCCGCTGCAGTTCCTGCCGAAGGAGCGACGATCAGCGGGAAGGTGACGTTGGCTGGCGCAGTTCCCGCGATGCCGACGATTCAGATGGCGGCGGATCCGTACTGCCAATCGCAGCACGCGAGCGCTCCCGTGAAAGACGAAGAGGTCGTCGTCGGACCGCAAGGCGAGCTGGCGAACGTGTTCATCTACATCAAGAACGTGCCGGGGACATATCCGACGCCCTCAACGCCGGTCGTGCTCGATCAACACGGCTGTCAATACCATCCTCATGCGATCATGCTGCAGGTCGGGCAGCCGCTGCAGATCAAGAATTCCGACGCGACATTGCACAATATTCACGCGCTGCCGGTCATCAACTCGCCATTCAATGAGGGACAGCCCGTGCAGGGAATGGTCTCGACGAAGAAATTGGACAAGGCGGAGATAACGCCGTTTCGCATCAAGTGTGACGTTCACGGCTGGATGAAGGCATTCATGGCCGTGATGCCGAATCCGTTCTACTCGGTCTCGGCGGACAACGGCTCATTCACGATCTCCGGCCTGCCGCCGGGTTCATACACCATCGTTGCGTGGCACGAGAAGTACGGTCAGCAGGAACAGCCGATCACGGTTGCGCCGAAAGAGTCAAAGACGGTGGCATTCACATTTAAAGGTTAGCGTAGCGCCGGCTCTCCAGCCGGCGCGAACCGGCTAAGAGCCGGTTCTACGTGGAGGACGCGTGGCACAACGAAAACAGCTCAGAGTCGGGAACCAGTGGCTGTACGCCGACGACGCCGAGCGGCTGCTCCGCGACGCGATCCGCATTCGAGATCAGGAGGAGCAGCGGCATCGCATCGAAGGTCACGTGCAGCCGTGGTGGAAGCGCTACGTGTTCTCCACCGATCACAAGTGGATCGGACTGCAGTACGGATTCACAGCGCTTTGCTTCCTGCTGTTCGGTTTCTGTCTGATGATCCTGATGCGCCTGCAGCTCGGCTGGCCCGGACACGCTTTCAGCCTCATGAAAATCCTCGGCGAGAATCGCGCGCCGGGCGGCGTGCTGCTGCCGGAGGCTTACAACCAGCTCGGGGCGATGCATGGGACGATCATGGTCTTTCTGGCGATCGTGCCGCTCGCCGTCGGTGCGTTCGGAAACTATGTCGTGCCGCTTCAGATCGGCGCGCCCGACATGGCCTTCCCGAAGCTGAACATGATCAGCTACTGGTGCTACCTGCCCGGCGGCTTGGTCATGCTCTCGAGCTTCGCCCTGAAGGATGGCACTGCGAACTCCGGCTGGACCTCGTATGCGCCGCTCTCTGTCATCGCGACCAAAGGACAGACGTTTTGGCTCTTCGGAATGGTCTTGCTGATTACCTCCTCACTCCTCGGCTCCGTAAACTTTATCGTCACTATTATTCAGCTCCGGGCGAAAGGCATGACGTTCATGCGCCTGCCATTCTTCGTTTGGGCGCAGCTCGTCACGGGCTTCCTGCTGCTGCTGGCGTTCCCTCCACTCGAAGCTGCCGCAGTTCTGCAGTTGATGGACCGCGTCGCGGGAACGAGTTTCTTCCTGCCAAGCGGCCTAGTGATCAGCGGTCAACAATTGCACAACGCCGGCGGCGGCAATCCGCTGTTGTGGCAGCACCTCTTCTGGTTCCTTGCGCATCCCGAGGTCTACGTGTTGATTCTGCCGGCGATGGGAATCGTTGCCGAGGTGATCGCCAACAACACGCGCAAACCGCTGTGGGGTTACCGATCGATGGTCGGCTCTGTGATCTTCATTGGATTCATGTCCTTCGTCGTGTGGGCGCACCACATGTTTCTCACCGGTATGGGCACGCTGATCAGCGCTTTCTTCCAGACCACGACGATGATCATCTCCGTTCCATCGGTGATCATTCTCACCGCGCTGTTCATCTCGTTGTATGGCGCGTCGATCCGTTTTACGACGCCGATGCTCTTCGCGCTGGCATTTCTGCCGATGTTCGGCATCGGCGGCCTAACAGGCCTGCCGTTAGGCCTGGTGACAGCCGATCTGCATCTGCACGACACGTACTACGTCATCGGGCACTTCCACTACGTTGTCGCGCCGGGGACGATCTTCGCGATGTTCGCCGGTATCTATTACTGGTTCCCCAAAGCCACCGGACGCAAGCTGAATGACTTCTGGGGGCGCGTCCACTTCTGGGGCTCGTTCCTCTGCATTAACGGCGTGTTCATGCCGATGTTTGCGCAGGGGCTGGCAGGCGTTTCGCGGCGCCTGTACGACGGCGGCATCCAGTACGCGCATGCCAAAGCCATCGCCGAGCAGACGAATCCGTTCATGTCGATCTCCGCGATCGGGCTGCTCGTTTTTCAGGTGCCGTTCATCTTCAATTTCTTTGCGAACGTCCTGGCGGCGATGCGCGGCAAGAAGAATGTCGATGACAATCCGTGGCAGGCGACGACAATCGAATGGGCGGCGACGACATCGCCTCCCCTCGGCCATGGCAACTTCGCGGTGCTTCCGGTCGTGCATCGCGGACCGTATGAGTACAACTGTCCGGAATGCACAACGACGGACTTCGTGCCGCAGCATGCTGAAATCGCAGCGGTGCCTCCGCCCGGCGGCGGCATGCTGCCTGAAGCGGCAGTGGCGCAGAGGGAGATGTGATGGACGCGCACGCAGAGGCACACGAGCACGTACTCGAGATTCCATACACCGTCCATCCACGGCCGGACACCGGTCTGTACAACGCGAAGCTCGGCATCTGGCTGTTTCTCGCGTCGGAAGTGATGCTGTTCGGCGCGCTCTTTTCGTCATTCATCCTCATTCGCACGGCAGCGCCGGTGTGGCCGCGCGGCTGGGAGTTCCTCAACGTTCCACTGGCGACGGCGAACACGTTCATCCTGATCGCGTCGTCAGTGACGGTGGTTCTCGCGTGGGCCAACCTGCGGCTCGGCAATCTGAAGTGGGGACGGATCTTCATCGCCCTCACTCTGGTCTGCGCGCTGGCGTTTTTGGTGAACAAAGGATTCGAGTACACACACGAGTTTAAAGAGCACAGATTTCCAAGCACCAGCAACTTTTTAGCGATCTATTTCACGATGACTGGGCTGCATGGCCTGCACGTGTTAGGCGGTGTTATCGTGTTTTCGTACCTGTTGCTGCCCGGGGCGAAGATGTGGAAGACCGATCGGGCCCGGTACACCAATCGCATCGAGGTCTGCGGCCTCTACTGGCACTTTGTCGATCTGGTGTGGATCTTTCTTTTTCCATCTTTGTATCTGATGTAGGAGGCCTGACGTTGGCTCAAGAACAACTGGTACAACCGACCGCCCCGACCGACGGCATGCCCGTGCCGAAGAGCGAGGTGCAGGACGAGCACACGCACGGCGGCGTGCACGATCCGAATCTGCATCACAGCCCGGAACAGATCAAGAAGGAGATTCGCGTTTATCTGATCGTCTTTGGTGCGCTCGCGGTTCTAACAGCATTGACCGTCTACGCGTGTTATGGCCTGAAGATGCCGGTGCACATCGCGATCGGGATTGCGCTGGTGATCGCCTGCACAAAGGGTTTTCTCGTCGCCGGCTTTTTCATGCATCTGCTATCTGAGAAGAAACTGATTTACTCCGTCCTCAGCCTAACAGTCTTCTTCTTCGCTGTGCTTTTGTGGGGCCCGTGGCATCACTTCGTGGACATGATCGGCAAATGAATGTCACTGCGCATTTTCCACATCATTTTCGTCACAGTGTCGATCGCTTTGTCGGTCTTCGTGACGATCTGGGGAGTACGCGAGTACGCGTTGACGCGCAGCAACGGTGCGCTGATTCTAGCGGGCGTTTTTCTGATTTGTGGAGTCGTGTTGGTCTTTTACGCGGGACGGGTGTTCCGAAAGTTGAGGGAGTTGTGAGGCACCTCGTATGTAGGGCACAGCTGCGCCGTGCCGCATTCCGGGGTTCGGCACGACGCAGTCGTGCCCTACAGCTGGCAATTGCTGCCGTGCTGCTCGCGAGTGCGGCCAACGCCTGCCCCGTCTGTTTCGGCGGCGAGAGCTCGATCAGCAAAGGCATGGACTCGGCGATTTTCTTTCTGTTAAGCATCGTCGGGCTCGTGCAGCTCGGGTTCGTCGCTCTCTTCTGGAGTTTCTGGCGGCGGGCGAAGGAGCTGCGCCGCAAGCGTGAGTCATTCCGTCTGATCGAGGGAGGTGCGCGTTGAGAGAGTTCCTCGGCCAATGGATGCCGCCGGATTACTCGGCCCATGGCTGGCAAGTCGACCAGATCATCTACATCACCCATTGGCTGATGTTCGTGCTGTTCGCCTTCTGGAGCCTGTTTTTCCTCTACACGCTCGTGCGCTTCCGCGCCTCGCGAAATCCGAGGGCGAGCTATCACGGGATGCAGTCCCATTGGTCGACGTGGGGGGAGGCGGGCGTGGCGGTCGTCGAAATCGTTCTGCTTGTCGGCTTCTCGATTCCAGCGTGGTATCGATGGAGCAACATCCAGAAAAGAAAAGAGGCAAATCCGTTCGAGGTGCGCGTCGTCGCCGAACAGTTCGCGTGGAATGTGCACTATCCCGGACCCGACGGTAAATTCGGGCGTACTCTTGTCAATCTGGTCACGTCGACGAATCCGCTCGGCCTGGACATGAGCGATCCCGCGGCGAAAGATGATGTTGCCGCTCTCAATCAGCTTCACCTGCCTGTGAATCGCGAGGCACTCATCCACGTCACTTCGAAGGACGTGATCCACAGCTTCAAGCTGCCGCTGATGCGCGTCGAGCAGGATGCAATTCCGGGCGCGGATGTACCGATTCACTTCACGCCGATCCGGACGACGAACGGCGAGCGCTGGGAAATCGCCTGCGCGCAGCTCTGCGGCCTCGGACACTACCGCATGCGCGGGCAGCTTTTTGTCGACACGCAGCAGGATCTGGAGAAGTGGCTGGCGTCGCAGCCGAAAGTCACGCAGTAATGCACGAAACCGCGAGACCACGAGACTTCGAGAGCGCGCAACCCTGGTTGCGCCGGTTCACGAAGCTTGTCGCCGGCTCGACGCTGTTCTTGATCTTCGCCGGCGCGATGGTGACCTCGACCGGATCGGGATTGGCGGTTCCCGACTGGCCGCTCTCGTACGGAATGCTGATGCCGCCCATGGTCGGCGGGATCTTCTACGAACACGGCCATCGGATGATCGCCGCCACTGTCGGATTTCTGACGGTGATTCAGGCGATCTGGCTGCAGGCGCGCGCGCGCAAGAAATTCCTGCGAATCCTCGGTTGGTCTTCTCTCGGCGCCGTGATCGGGCAGGGAGTTCTCGGCGGCCTAACAGTGCTCTTCCTGCTTCCGCCGGCGATCTCGATCGCCCACGCCGGGCTCGCCCAGATTTTTCTCTGCCTCAATGTGTCGATTGCCTTTTTCGCGTCGCAGTGGTTTGGTCAGATTCAGGCGATGGAAAAAGCCGACGCGCCGGTCGCCGGCACGACCGCGCTCGTCCTGCTCGTCTACGCACAGATCCTGATCGGTGCGCTGATGCGCCACCTCGATGCCGGCCTGGCGATTCCAACATTTCCGATGCCGCTGATTCCGCCATCAGCCTCACTCGCGGTGATCGTCAATTACGCCCATCGCATTGGCGCTATCGTTGTGGCCCTGTCGGTGATCGCTCTTTTCATCCGGCTTCTCCGCTTTGACGCACGGCATCCGTTGCGCCAGATCGCCACGTTATTGCTGATCCTGGTGCCGGTGCAGATTATGCTTGGCGCCTACACCGTCTGGAGCGGCAAACAGCCGGTGATCACCAGCATGCACGTCGTGACCGGAGCCTTCACCCTCGCGCTTTCGCTGATCCTTGCGCTTGTTGCATAGATTGCCTGTCCCCCACATTTTGCGCGATTACCTCGAGCTGTCGAAGGCGCGCATCGTCACTATGGTAATCATAACTACAGCGGCTGGTTACATCTTCGGCGCGCCGCACATCAACGTTCTTCTTCTGATCAACACGCTGATCGGTACCGCATTGGTCGCCGCTGGGACGAACGCGCTGAATCAATACGCCGAGCGCGATCTGGATGCCAGGATGCGGCGCACCGAACACCGTCCGCTGCCCGACGGCCGCATTTCTCCGCGCACGGCCCTGGTGTTCGCGACCGCTATATCAATCATTGGTACAGCGTATCTCGCACTGTTCGTCAATGTGCTGACAGCGGCGCTTGGCGCCTTCACGCTGATCACGTACATCTTCGTGTACACGCCGCTGAAGCGCATTTCGCCCGCGTGCACGCCCATCGGCGCGATTCCGGGCGCCGTGCCGCCACTCATGGGCTGGACCGCCGCGACCGGCGCCCTCTCTCTCGGCGGCTGGATCGCCTTCGCGATCGTCTTTCTCTGGCAGCTCCCGCACTTCATGGCCATCAGTTGGATCTACCGCGAAGACTACGGCCGCGCCGGTTTTGCCATGCTCTCCGTGCGTGATGAAAACGGATCGGCAACTGCGCGCCAGGCGCTTTTCTACAGCCTGGCGCTGCTGATCCTCAGCGCGTTCGCGTTTCCGCACGCGCGAGTCGCGGCAATCCTGGCCGCGGCGATGCTGGTGATTGCCAGCGTGGCGTTCCTCCGCGAGCGCACACCGCGAACGGCGCGTCGATTGTTCATGACCTCGAATGTTTATCTCGTCATCGCGATGCTGTTGCTCGCGGTCTCGTGCTCGCATCAATCGGATTTGCCGAAGCTTTTCCGCGTCCCCAAGGCGACCCTGGTGAGCGACGCCGGCAAGCCGGTGAAGCTCGACGCGTTGAAGGGAAACGTCACGGTTTACGACTTCATCTTCACGAATTGCGCGGGCACATGTCCGATGATGACGTCGACGATGCGGCGGATCGCCACGAAGATCGATAAAGATGCTCCGGTGCGCTTCGTTTCCATCAGCGTCGATCCACGCCGCGATACGCCTGCAGCGCTGCGTGGTTACGCGTCAAAAGTGCGCAACGATTCGCGATGGCTCTTCCTCACCGGCGATCCGCAGACGATCACCGATCTTTCCGTGAACGGTTTCAAACTTGCGGCCAGCGGATCGTCGGTCAACGATTCAATCCTGCACAGCTCGAAATTTGCGATCGCCGATAAGCACGGCGTGATCCGCGACTACTACGGCGGGACAAGCGATGATGCCGTCGAGCATGTCACCGCCGCGGTCAGCGATCTCTTGCGCGAGGATTAGTGTCCCTCGCCGCCGCCCTCCCCGCAGTCAACGCGACGCTGAACGCCACGAGCGGCGTGCTGCTGCTGATCGCCTACGTGCTGATCAAACGCAAGCGCATCGCGCAGCACCGCCGCTTCATGCTCGCTGCGTGCTACACGTCCCTCGTCTTTCTCGGTTGTTACGTGCTGAATCACTTTCTTCGTCACGGCGTGGTCACCCATTTCACCGGAACGGGAGCGATACGCCCTATCTACTTCACGTTGTTGACGACGCACACAATTTTGGCGATCACGATCGTCCCGATGGCCATTCTCAGCGTCTGGAACGGACTGAACATGCGCGTGCCGCAGCATCGCCGCATTGCGCGTTGGACGTTTCCGCTATGGATGTACGTATCAGTCACCGGCGTATTGGTGTACTTTTTCCTCTACCAGTGGTTTCCCTCGACCTGATGATCGCGGCCTACGAGGGCCCTTATCGAGACGCATTTCTGCAACTCTTGCGGATGTCGCCCGCTCCGTACTCGCGCACACAATTTGATCCCGGACACATCACTGCGAGCTGTTACGTGATCGACTCCGATCGCCGGCTGCTGCTGCATCATCATCGCCGTCTCAATCGGTGGCTGCAGATGGGCGGGCATCTCGAGGCGGGCGAGCAGCCGGTCGACGCGGCGCTGCGAGAGGCGGCCGAGGAATCAGGGCTGCGCGATCTGGAGCTGGCGTTCGATGGAATTGTCGACCTCGACGTGCATGTGATTCCGGCGGGACGCGGCGAGCCTGAGCATCGCCACTTCGATGTGCGATACATTGCACAGACCGCGTCGCCGGATTCGATCGCGATGGACGCGCAGGAGTCGAACGAACTGATGTGGGTCGATCTCGATCGCGCCGCCGAGCTGATGTCGGGCGATGAATCGCTCCGCGTGATCCGAAAAATCGGGAGGCTGCGCTGATGGCGGCGTTGCTGGAGAGCGATCTCGATGCCGATCCTTTCGCCCAGTTCGGCCGCTGGTTCGATGAGGCAAAAGCGGCGGTGAAGGAGTTGCCGGAGTGCATGATGCTGGCGACGGCCAGCCACGACGGCGAAGTGTCTGTCCGCGCCGTTCTTCTGAAAGAATTCGATGAGCGTGGATTCACATTCTTCACGAACTACAACAGCCGCAAATCGACGCAGATGCACGACAACCCGCGCGCGGCGCTGCTGTTCTGGTGGCCGCCGCTCGAGCGGCAGGTGCGCATCGAAGGCGCTGTGGTGCGCACGACAGAAGAAGAATCCGATATCTATTTCGCCACGCGGCCGCGCGGCAGTCAGCTTGGCGCGTGGGCTTCGGAGCAGAGCAAAGTAATTGCCGGCCGAGGGGATCTCGATGCACGTTTCGAGGAGCTGTCGAAGTGCTATCGCGAAGGCGCCATCCCCCGCCCGCCGCACTGGGGCGGCTATCGGGTCATTCCGATCCTCTTCGAATTCTGGCAAGGCCGCCCCGACCGGCTGCACGATCGTTTCTGTTATCGGTTGCGCGAGGCGAACGACTGGGTGATCGAGCGTTTGTCGCCGTGAACAAGAAAAAAATTCTCTTCCTCTGCACCGGAAACGCGGCGCGCAGCCAGATGGCCGAAGGGCTGGCGCGCGCGTTCTACAGCGACAAGCTCGACGTTGTATCGGCCGGATCACGTCCCTCAGGCTTCGTGCATCCGAACGCGATCCGCGCGCTCGCCGCGATCGGCATTGACATCAAAGACGCGGAATCGAAGTCCGCCGATCCCTTCATTAACGAGCCGTTCGATGTCGTCGTCACCGTTTGCGATTCGGCGGCGAAGGACTGCCCGCGCTGGCCAGGAGCGAAACGCATCGAGCACTGGTCGATCGAGGATCCCTCGTGGAGCGGATATGAGGAGTTTGTCGCCACACGCGACGATCTTGCGCGGCGGATCGAGGAGCTGGTGGGGACATTATGATGACCTTACCTCCGACGCAGTTCTTCGGCGAAACAATCGTACGGCGTCAATTGCCGCACCTCTTCATAACCGAGAATGTCTACTCCGATGGCATGAGCCTCCAGCCGCATGAACATGAGCGGGCGTTTCTCGCGGTCTGCATTTCGGGCGCGTATTCGGAATCGGTCGCCTCAACGACATATGAGCGCATTGCGTCGACCGTCGCGTTTCACCCGGCATATGAGCGGCATGCGAGCACCAGTGTGGCCGGGGCACGGATCATCTCGGTTGTGTTTTCTCCGGCGTGGATTCCGCGCCTTTGCGCGGTGCTGCAAACCTGCGCTCCGGCGAGCGTCGACCTCAGGCCGATTGCTTCCGTTCTTCCCAGGCTGAAGCATGAGTTGCGGAGGACGGACACCGCAGCATCGCTCGTTCTCGAAGCGTGCGTACTCGAAATCGTCGCGGCGATGATCCGGCCGCCGAGCGCTCGTGAAGCTGGTTGGCTCGATACGGTGCTTCGCGAAATCGAACGACGTTTCAATG
>QHVY01000068.1 GCA_003223695.1 Acidobacteriota bacterium | reverse complement strand
TCTGGCTGATCTCCATTACCTCGGACACCGTCGCCATGCGCGACTCGTCTGCCGCCGCGCGCAGGAGTTTCAATCCTTCGACGCCCATGCCCTGAAACGCATACGGCGACGTACGCGGCTTGTAAGCGCCACCGCGCAAGACGCGAGCGCCCGCTCGCGCGACGCGTCGCGCGGTCTCGAAGAGCTGCGTTTCGCTTTCGATCGTGCACGGGCCGGCCATAACCACGACATCGGCGCCACCGACTTCTACGCCGCGCGCTTTGACGACGGTCTTTTCTTTGCGAAACGTGCGGCTGGATAACTTGTACGGTTCGCTGATGCGCACGACTTCCTGTACGCCGTCAAAGAGCTCGAATTCGCGCGGATCGATCGTCTCGACATTGCCCACCACGCCGAGGACGGTGTGATCGGAGCCGGTGGATCGGTGGACATCGAAGCCGCGCGTGATCAGCTCGGCCATGACGCGCTCGATGTTTGATTCAGCAGTGTGCTTTTCCATCACAATAACCATTACTGATTCTCCGTCGCCGCTTTGCGCTCCACGCTTCGCGACTCATCGATGATTCGCTCGAACAGACGTCGCATCGTCGGCGCGTCCAGCGGTCCCTCACATGTTTTCTCGACGTGATGCAACACCTGCTGTTCGCGTTCCGGCGCGTAGATCGGGAGACCGAGAACGCCTTTGATCTCGCCGATTTCGATGGCGTACTTCGCGCGTTGATTCAACAGGCGCACGATGACTTCGTCGACGCGATCGATGGCGTCGCGGATGCGGTCGATTTCGCGTTCAGCATCGGATCGATTCATAACAAAAAACCCCTTCCCGTGGTCGAGAAGAGGTGATCGATTCGTCGATGCGAGCGCCCCTTCTCCGCGGGGCGCATGCGGCCCCGCGCTAGCTGGAATACGCGTAGAAGTAAGCGCGGCAAAGCATTGAGCTGAGGAGATTACGAAGCGGGCGATCAGTTGTCAAGAATGCGGCGCACGACGGCCGCGGCACGATCAGGAGCGCCTGCCGCGTCGCCATCCGCGATCGCCCGAACAATAGCGCTGCCGACGACGATCGCCTCGCAGCGGTCGTGCAGCGCTTCGTAGTGCGCATGCTCGGAAATGCCGAAGCCGACCGCGAGCGGCTTCGTGACTTTTTTTCGGACTTCATCGAGCCGTGCCAGCAGCGCCGGGTCGAGCTCTTTTCGCGCGCCGGTGACTCCGGTCGTGGAGACGTAATAGATGAAGTCGTCACTGGCGCGATTCACGGCGGCGATGCGCGTGCTCGTCGATGTCGGTGCAAGGAGAAACACGCTTTTCAGCTTTCCGAGCTTCGACTTCACGTCCGCCGAAGCTTCGACCGGCAGGTCCGTGATCAGCACGGAATCGATTCCTTCGGAGAGCGCTCGCTTCGCGAATCGCTCGAAGCCGAATCGGAGAATCGGATTCAGATATGAAAACGCGATCAATGGCACATCGCTGATTTGCCGCGCGATCGCGAAAACGTCGTCGATTTTCGTTCCGTTCGCCAGCGCGCGCTGGGATGCTGCTTGAATGACCGGACCATCGGCGATTGGATCTGAGAAAGGGATCCCGAGCTCGATCGCGTCCGCGCCGGCGTCTTTGAGAGCTTCGATAATGCGCACCGTTGTTTGCGAATCGGGATCGCCGCAAGTGATGTAGGCGATCAGGCCGCAGCGGCGCTCTTTTCGCAGCCGCGCGAACAGAGAATTGACACGACTCATGATTGGATGTCATCCCGAGCGTAGCGAGGGAGCTGGGCGGCCGGGAGGTACGCCATCGTACCGCCCGTTCCCCCAAGTCCCTCGCTACGCTCGAGATGACAGATCATTGAAGCGCCATCACTTGCGGAACGTCTTTGTCGCCTCGGCCCGACAAATTCGCGACCACCACCGCATTGCGTTTGATCGAGCGGCCATTGCGCAACAGCCAGCCGAGCGCGTGCGCCGATTCCAGCGCCGGAATGATCCCCTCGGTTTCGCTCAGCCGATGAAACGCCTCGAGCGCTAACTCGTCGCTGCAGTCGTAGTACTCGACGCGTCCGAGCTTCTGCAGGTGGGCGTGCTCCGGTCCGATCGAAGGATAGTCGAGCCCCGCGGAAATCGAATGGGTCTCGGCGATTTGTCCGAATTCGTCCTGGAGCACCATGGAGCGCGTGCCATGCAGTACGCCTAACGCGCCGCCGCTGAATCGCGCGGCGTGCTCGCCGAGCTGCGGCCCGCGTCCGCCCGCCTCGACACCGATGAGGCGAATCGATTTGTGCGGAAGCATCTCGTAGAAGAGACCGATCGAATTCGATCCGCCGCCGACGCAGGCGATGGCCACATCGGGCAGCCGGCGCGTGCGCTTGCGAATCTGAGCGAGCGCCTCCCGTCCGATGACCGATTGAAAATCGCGAACGATCATCGGATACGGATGTGGGCCTAACACGGAACCGAGGATGTAGTGTGTGGTGAGGACGTTGGTGACCCGATCGCGCAGCGCCTCGTTGATCGCATCTTTCAATGTCCGACTGCCTGTTGAGACCGGAACGACCTCTGCGCCTAACAATCGCATGCGGAAGACATTGAGCTCCTGCCGGGCCATGTCCACTTCGCCCATGTAGACGACACATTCGAGACCTAACAGCGCGCACGCGGTGGCAGTGGCAACGCCATGCTGCCCGGCGCCAGTCTCGGCGATGATGCGCTGCTTGCGCATCCGTTTGGCGATGAGCGCCTGACCGATGGCGTTGTTGATCTTGTGCGCGCCGGTGTGATTCAGATCTTCACGTTTGAGAAAGAGTTTGAAGTCTCCGCACAATGCACCAAACTTGACAGCTTCTGTGACCGGCGTGGGCCGGCCGACGTAATCCTCGAGAATCGAGTCGAGCTCACGGCGAAACGAGCGATCGCGGCGCAGTTTGCGATACGCCGTCTCGAATTCATCGAGCGCGGCCATCAGCGTCTCGGGAACGTACTGGCCGCCGAATTCACCGAAATAGCCGCGACGATCGGGAAGAGCTTTCATCCCCGCCTAACACGCTCGAAGAGGCGGGCCACCTTGTCGTGATCCTTGATCCCCGGCGCCTCTTCGACTCCGCTAGCGAGATCGATGGCGTCCGGCCTAACAAGGCTGATCGCGGCGACGACGTTCTCGTGGGTGATGCCGCCGGAGAGAAAAAACGGTTTCGATCGCTCGTACGTGGCCAGGAGCGACCAGTCGAATCGCCGTCCGGTACCGCCGCCACGCCGTTCGTCGTACGTGTCGAACAGCAGCCACGCCGCATTGGGACAGGCATGCGTGTCGGGCAGCGTCGCGGCGACGCGCAGCGTCTTCACGGCCGGGATGCCGAGGTCGCGAATGTCGTCGTCGCTCTCCGCGCCGCTCAACTGGACGAGATCGAATCCGACCAGCGAATGGATCTCACGAATGTAAGCGTTGGAGGCGTCACGAAAAACTCCCACGATTTTCGGACGTTCCTCCGATTCGCGCACCCGCGCCGCAATCCCAGCCGCCTTCTCCGGCTCCACAAACCTCGGCGTCGACGGCACGAAGATGAAGCCGAGAAAATCGGCGCCCTCTTCGGCGCAGAAGAGCGCGTCTTCCTCGCGGGTGATGCCGCAAATTTTGATCTTCGTCATCCGATGAGCGTCCGGACCGCGGTCGCGCGATCATTCTGCCGCAACAATGACTCTCCGACCAAGATTGCGTTGAAGCCGGCAGCGCGAAGGCGATCGACGTCCTCGCGCGTCTTGATCCCGCTCTCGGCGACTCTGATCGTGCCATTCGGTATGAGCTTGCCGAGCGCTTCAGCCGTCGCCAGGTCAACGCGAAAGTCGCGCAGGTTGCGATTGTTCACGCCGATGATTTGTGCGCCGCTGCCAATCGCCCGATCGAGCTCGCGCTCGTCGTGCACTTCAACCAGCGCGTCGCATCCGAATTCATCCAGGAGCGAAACGAACGCACGGATCTGATTTGCATTCAGCAGCGATGCGAGCAGGAGAATCGCATTCGCTCCGGCTGCGATGCCGCACAGAAGCTGGCGCTCGTCGATCACGAAATCTTTCATGAGCACCGGCACGCCCGATGCTGTCGACGCGCGCGCAATCCATTCATGAGAGCCGCGGAAAAACTCCGGCTCAGTGACGATCGAGATCGCCGCCGCGCCGCCGTGCGCGTAGTCGCGAGCGATCGCTTCGACGTTCGGGTTCTCGACAATCGGGCCCGCGGATGGCGAAGCCGCTTTGATCTCGGCGATGAGGCGGACAGGCGATGGCGGCGGTCCTCCACGCAACGCTTTTGAGAATGCGTGCGACGGTTTCGCAGGCGCCGGCCGCGCGGACGGCAAATCGCGAACGCGCTCGCGCGTACGGGCGACGATCGTTTCGAGAAAGTCTGTCATGCCGACTCACGCCGACCCTGAGCGAAAGCGAAGGGGAGGCACTTGGGCGGCTGGGCGGCGCGCAAATGAACAGTTTCGCGTCCCCCGGCCTCCAGATCCCTCGCTGACGCTCGGGATGACATCCTCACCCCGCCACCTCCCGTGAAACCGAGATCAAATTCTCGAGTTTTTGCCGCGCGCGGCCGCTGCGGAGTGCCTCCTGCGCCGACACAACGCCGTCGCGAATCGTCGGCACCACACCCGCGACATAAAGTGCAGCGCCGGCGTTCGCGGCGACGATGTCGGCTCGCGGCCCCTCATCGCCCGCAAGGATCGATCGCGCGATGCGCGCGTTCTCTTTCGCATCGCCGCCGGCGATCGTTTCGATTGGCTGTCGCCGCATGCCGATCTCTTCCGGCGTCATCTCGTACGAGCGAATCTCGCCGTAACAGACTTCGCACACATGCGTTGGAGCAGAAATGGAGATCTCATCGAGTCCGTCGCGGCTATGCACGACCACCGCATGCTCAGCGCCGAGGGCCAGGAGGACGCGCGCGAGAGTCTCGACGAGATGATCGGAGTAGACACCGAGGACCTGGCGGCGCGCGAAGGCAGGGTTTGTGAGCGGGCCGAGAACATTAAATATTGTGCGGACGCCGAGCTCTCGCCGAACGGCGGCAACTGCGCCCATCGCCGGATGCAGCTTCGGCGCAAAGAGAAAGGAGATGCCGGTGCGGCGTAGGACCTCGCTCATGCGCGCAGCATCGAGATCAATGGCCACGCCGAGCTCCGACAGAAGATCGGCACTGCCGCAGGACGACGAGACCGCGCGATTGCCGTGCTTGGCGACCATCGCTCCCGCAGCGGCAGCGACAATCGCCGCGACTGTGGAGATGTTGAACGTGCCGCGCCCGTCGCCTCCTGTGCCGCAGGTGTCGATCACGTTCGCGCCGTTTGTCGTCAGCGGTGTGACGCGTTCTCGCATGGCCATCGCCGCGCCAGTGATCTCATCGGCTGTCTCGCCGTTCATGCGCAGCGCGATGAGGAACGCGCTCTTCTGCACGTCGGACGCTTTGCCATCCATCACGTATCCGAACACGTCGTGCATCGCGTCGCGGCCGAGGTGTTCGCCATTCACGATTTTCTTGATCGCTTCGGCAATCATTGCGCGGCCTGGTTGAGAAAGTTGATGATGATCTGATCGCCGCCCGTCGTGCCATATGACTCCGGATGGAACTGAATGCCGAAGATCGGACGCGTTTTGTGCGACAGCGCCATCACCGCGCCGTCGTCCGCTTCAGCGTCAACTGTTAGGGCGGCCGGCAACGAGCTCCGCTCCACCACCAGCGAGTGATATCGCGCAGTGCGCATCGGCGACGGGCAATTCTCAAACAACCTCTCGCCGCGATGCTTCACCTCGGTCACCTTTCCATGCACCGGCACATCGCCGCGCACGATGCGACCGCCGAACGCTTCGCCGATCGCCTGATTGCCGAGACAGATGCCGAGGAGCGGGACGGCCTCGTTCGCGCGGATCAACTCAACGATGCGCCCCGCGCGCGCAGGCGTGCCGGGACCGGGCAAGACGTCATTGCGGACAACGCGCACCGCGCGGCCGGCGAGGCGCTCGATCTGCTGCACTAGGTTGTAGGTGAAGGAGTCGTAGTTATCGATGACGGTGATGGGCGAGCCAAAGACGCACCGGGGTGCTCATGATGCGGTTAGCGTAGCACAATTGTGTGATGCGACGCCTTTCGCTACTGGTCCTCTTCATCGGCAACAGCTTCACGTACTACAACGAAATGCCTACGCTGCTCGAGCGCGTCTCCGCCTCCCTCGGCACACCGATCGTTGCGCACTTTTCCGGCCACGGCGGCGCGACGATGCGCAACCATTGGGACGAAGGAAAAGCCGTGCAGGCGGTGCGAAGCAATCATTACGATTTCGTGGTCATTCAAACGCAGAGCAGCGAAATCATTCGCACTCCGGCGGAGACCACGAAATACGCGCGACTTCTCGCTGCCGAGATTCGCAAGTCGGGAGCGAAGCCGGTGGTATTTATGACCTGGGCCACGCGCGCGTATCCGATCGCATCACAAGCGGAGTACACCGCACGTTATCGGGCACTTGCGCGCGACATCGGTGCGATCATCGCCCCGGTCGGCGTCGCGTGGCAGCGGCTCGAGTCACAAGGAATCGAATTGTTCGACGGCAGCGGATCGCATCCAAATCTCGCTGGCTCCTACCTCGAAGCTTGCGTCTTCTATGCAACGCTCACCGGCAAATCACCGATCGGCGCGACACACACGTTCGACCTGCACTTCGATATTCCGGAGGCGTACCGCGAATCTCTCCAGCACGACAAGGTCGATGCGCGAACCGCCGCGGCAATTCAGCGGGCGGCCTGGGAGGCGGTGTCAGGCGAGAATCATCGGTAGCGGACGGAGCTCACGTTTGAGCGGATGGAGCGCGAGACCGAGCGCTTCCAGCCCTAACGCGCCAAAAAGCGTGTAGTCACCTTTTTCGCCAAAGATGACATCTGCGATGCCGATGTGATCTTTGTATCGAAAAACAGCGCCGCCCTTTTTTCTACGAATCGTAGATCCGTCAGCTAATCGAAATTCCTGTTCGGCGATCGGTTTGATACCGAGCTCTTTCAACGTACGCGCTGGCACAACGGGATAGATCGCACCGGAATCTACAATGAATTCAAGGGTCTTGGTTTTTTTCGGTGAACTGACATTTGCCACATCGACCTTCAATGTCGTCAAACCCATACCGCCATATTACCTCGGCGGATTCGAGGTCGTGGTCGGCGGCGGCGATGTTGCCGTTGTTGCGGTCATCGGCGGCGGCGCTGGCGGAGTGGTCGTCGCTGTAGTATCCGTTACTATAGTGCCCGTCGTGTCGAGCGTCACCGGCGTTCCGAATTGATCGGTCGGCGGCGGAGGCACGGCAAGCGGCGCGTGGAGCGGACAAAGATTCGTTGGTTGGGTGCCGTCCTTGAACGCCTCCTGAAGGACAACGTTTGGAGGACAGTATGGCGTGCTGAGGCCTCCGCTGGTCTCGTCGACATCGGCGAAGGCGATCCCGGCCGGCATCGGGAAGTCGACGTTCGGCTGACCGGCGGTTTCCA
>QHVY01000067.1 GCA_003223695.1 Acidobacteriota bacterium | reverse complement strand
GTCACGCAGCGCATTTTCTTCGCTGGCGGCCGGACAAAGAGCCGGAGGATTGTCGTTACGATCAGTTGGAAGTCACGCCCGCTTATGAATTGCAGAAGGTTTTTCACCACTGAGAGCACAGAGAACACAGAGACGGCTCTGTGCTCTCTGTGTGCTCTGTGGTGAATTCAGCGTCGCCACGGATCGTAGTCCGGATCCGGCGCCTCCTCCGCCGGCCGTCGATCCTCCGGAACGTGACGCAGATTCACACGAATGCGCGTCCACGTTGTGAACCGTCCGCGCATTGCATCGATGAGCACATCGTCAACTTGCAATCGCTTCGCCGCATCGGGATGTCGGTTCTTCCATCGTTCCAGTCCCGCGAGCGCCTCTTCTTTGTATCGCGCTTTGGACACGGTAATGAGCGGCTGTTTCTGTTTCGACGGCGCGACGCGCGGCGGTTCACTGCGTTTCTTTTTGTAATGCGGCGGCCATGGCGCATCGCCGAGCCCTGCAGCCTCCTGCGATGCGGAAAGCTTCAGCAACTTGGCGAGTGAGCCTGGGGATTTGTCGATATTCGCGGCTGCATCGCCGAGTTGGGCGAAGCGCGCCGGTGCAGTAGCCAGGGTGAACTTCGCCGGATCGCAATCCTCGACTTCGTCCCAATCGAGCGGCATCGATACGCGCGCGTCTGGCGTCGGCCTAACAGACCATGCCGAGGCAACCGTGCGGTCCTTGGCATTCTGGTTGTAGTCGATGAAGACGCCGTGTCGTTCTTCTTTCCACCATTTGCTCGTCGCCCGATCGGGAGCGCGCCGTTCGACTTCGCGCGCGAGCGCCAGCGCCGCGCGGCGGACCTGATCGAAGCTCCACCGTCTCTTGAGTCGCACATTGACGTGCATGCCGCGTGAGCCGGATGTCTTAGGCCAGCCGCGCAGGCCATGTTCCGCGAGGACGTCGCGCACAATGAGCGTCACACTGCGCACATCTTCGAAGCTCACTCCGGGACCGGGATCGAGATCTACTCGCAACTCATCGGGATGATCGAGATCGTCTGCGCGGACGGGATGCGGATTCAAATCGATGCATCCGAGGTTGACGATCCAGAGAAGTTGTGCGGCGTCGCGGACTACAATCTCTCGCGCAGTGCGCCCGGACGGAAATCGCAGCTCCACGGTCTCGATCCAGTCGGGATGACTGTCTGGCGCGCGCTTCTGAAAAAACGGCTCGCCCTCAGCGCCGTTCACGTAACGTTTGAGCACAATCGGCCGGGCGGCGATTCCGCGTAATGCGCCCTCAGCGACCGCCGCGTAATAGTTCGCCAGGTCGATTTTGGTGTAGCCGGCCTTCGGAAAAAAGACTTTGTCTGGATTGGTGATGATCACTTCGCGGCCCGCCGCTTCGATGACGGTCATCGATAGAGAGTATGTCACCGCGCGGGAATGCGTTTTTGTTGTGGAAAGTGATGACCACACGCTCTGTCACACAAATTGTCCGCGCCACCCCCCAGCTCGAAGGAGAAGGGATGATCGTGACTCGGCCGTTTCCCACGGCTCGTCTCGATCAGCTCGATCCATTTCTGCTGCTCGACCGCATGGGACCGGTCACGCACGGCCCGGGTGAGGCGAAGGGCGCTCCCGACCATCCGCACCGTGGATTCGAGACGGTGACATACGTTCTCGATGGGGCGATCGAGCACAAAGATTCGCAGGGCAATCACGGCCGCATCGGCGCCGGAGACGTGCAGTGGATGACGGCCGGCTCCGGCGTGATTCACTCCGAAATGCCTTCGGACGAGATCCGCCGCGACGGGGGCCGCCTGCACGGATTTCAGTTGTGGGTCAATCTGCCGCGCCGCGACAAGATGATGAAGCCGCGTTACCAGGAATTGCGCGCTGCCGAGATTCCAACGGCGACGAGCGCTGACGGCAAAGTGACCGTCACCGTGATCGCCGGCGAGTCCCTCGGTACACGCGCAACGATCGACACACGCACACCGATCATGTATCTCCACGTGCGCCTCGCAGCAGATGCGCGCTTCACGCAAGTGGTTCCGAAGACGTACAACGCCTTCGCGTTCATCGTCAGCGGACAGGCAGCGTTCGGCGACCGCCAGGCGCGTGAGAACGACATGATCATCTTCGACCGCGACGGCGAAGACGTGACGATCACAACGGAGAACGGAGCCGAGCTCCTGCTCATCGGCGGCGTTCCGTTGAATGAGCCGATCGCGCGCTATGGACCGTTCGTAATGAACACCTCTGGCGAAATCCGGCAGGCGATGATCGACTACCAGAGCGGCAGCTTCGGCGAGATCGGGTGATTCGACTCACGTCACTGCACCGGCGACGCTAATCTCGCCGCGCGCACGGCGAAACGGAACGGAAACGACCGCGCTGTGAGGTCGGATGCGCGAATCCGCTCTGCATTCGCGAAGTCCGCCTCCAGCATCGCGCGCACTTGCGATGCGAGCTCGCGGTCTGCAACACCCATGGTGATTTCGAAGTTCAGCCGGAACGAGCGGTTGTCGAAATTCGCAGTGCCGATCGTGCAGTACTCGTCATCGATCAGCGTGACTTTCTGATGCATGAAACCGCGCGTGTAGCGATAAAACTCGACGCCCACGCTTTCGAGTTCGTCCAGAAACGACCAGATCGACAGGCCCACGAGCAGATTATCCGAGTGCTTCGGAATGATGATGCGCACCTCGACGCCGCGGAGTGCGGCAAGCTGCACCGCGGTGATGAACTGCTCATCGGGAACGAAATAGGGACTGGCGATCCAGAGGCGTGAGGTCGCGGCATTGATCGCGGCAATGAAGAACAATGTGCATGTTTCCAATTCGTCGGCCGGACCACTGGGAAGTGCGAGCACTTCGCGGCGCGCGCCGTTCGCAGCGGCGCAAGGATTCCAGTTGAGCGCCGGCATCTCGTCTGCCGCCCAGTGCCAATCCTCGAGGAACGCGACCTGCACCGCCTGCACGACTGGACCTTGCACATGAAGGTGCGTGTCGCGCCAGAAGCCGACCTTCGGATCGCGTCCGAGATATTCATCGCCGACGTTGAGCCCACCGACCCAGGCGTCGGTGCCGTCCACGATCACGATTTTTCGGTGATTGCGAAAATTGAGTTGGAACCGATTCGCGCGGCCGCCGACAGTATGGAATGAGCGTACGTCGATCCCTCCAGCGCGCATCCGTTTGATGCAATGCCTCGACAGATCGTGACTGCCGATTTCATCGTAGAGAAGATAGACGCGCACTCCGGCACGAACACGAGCGAGAAGACGCTCCTGAAGCGTGCGTCCGATCTGATCATCGCGAAAAATGTAGAACTGCACCAACACGTAATCGCGAGCTTTTTCGATTCCGGCGAACATCGAAGCGAACGTCGCGTCGCCGTCGATGAGCAACTCAGCGTCATTGCCGGTGGTGAAGGGCAGCTTCGCCAGGCGCTCGAACGGCAGTTCGCGTGAGTGCTCAGTTCTCACGAGTAGACCGCGGTCGATCAGTGCCTGATGTGCCTGTCTTGCGATCGGGCTCGCTTCCGACAGCGCGCTGCGCCGCTCGATCACATATCCCTCAAATTTTCTCTTTCCGAAAATCCAGAACAACGGCAGCGCGAGATAAGGAAAGGCGATCAAGGCGATCGCCCAGGCAATCGCGCCCTGAGCCGTGCGAGCGTCCATGACTGCGCGAATTGCGCTGAGGATGCCGAGGAGCTGGATGATGGCGAGGAGCCAGGCGAGGAGCGACGCGACAGAGATCATCGCACCTGGTAAGTAACCGAGCGAAACGTGACGAATGTTTTTCCCAAGCCGCTAGCGCGATTTTCTTCGTCGCTCGTGAGGGCGTAGATGCGATCTCCGCGCACCGCAAGCTGCCACGTCTCTTTTCGGTTGTTCTGAACATTGACCATTAGCACGCCCGCGGAGTAATTCGATTTTCGCTCGGCCGCCAGCGGCAGACCGTCGGAATCGATCCAGATCGTCAACTCGATTTGCGGGGCTTTGACGAGCCGGCTGCGCGTGCCGGCAAGAGTCGGTTTCACTTTCACGTGCAGAACCGTCGCCGGCTTGTCACGATATTGTGCGGGGCTCTCGTTCAATAGCGTCGCGCCGTCGAGATCGCCGAGGAGCATCTGGGCGGCGTTGAGCGTGTCCATGACATCGAAAATCGTCATAGCCACCATCGCTGTGCGTGTAGGCGTCAGGCGGTCGGGATCCGCTTTCTTCTCCGCCGATTCGCGCTCGGTCTGCTCGACGACAGGCCGCGTAACATGGATGCCGAATCCGGCCGGGCCATCGTCGGCCTCGAAAGTGACGCTGCCGCTGCGCGGATCTTCCTTCGATTGTTGCGCGTCTCCGCGAACCTGCAGCGCAGCTTCGACGCGAAACGGAGCGGCACCAGGATATTTCTGAAGAGTTGTGCGGAGCTGCGTCAACGAATCGCCCGCCGCGGCGGTGCTGCTCAGAAGGATCAGAAAAAGCCAGCGCATAGTTCTAACAAAAGTATCACGACTGAAACCCTGCCTCCCTTTCGTCATCCAACCGCGCGACGAAAGGAGATTCACTTGAAGAAAATTTTTCTTGTTCTTGTATTGACTGCGACGGCTGCAGTGGCGAAGGCAAACAATGCGGGCGCGGTGTATACCGCGACGAATTCGGCGACAGATAACCAGGTGTTGATTTTTGATCGTTCCGCTGACGGATCGTTGAGCGCAGCCGGCGCGATCTCCACTGGCGGCCGCGGACTCGGCACCGGCCTCGGGAACCAGAGCGGAATCACGCTCACGCAAAATCATGCGTTTCTGTTCGTCGTGAACGCAGGCAGCAACGAGATCTCATCGTTCAGCGTTGGCCCCCAAGGGCTCACGCTGGCCGACAAAGTATGGTCCGGCGGACAACGTCCGATCAGTGTTACGACGCACGACAATTTTCTCTACGTGCTCAATGCCGGCGGAACGAACAACATCACCGGCTTTTCGATCGGCAGCGACGGGAAGCTCACCGCGATCGCCGGCTCGACGAGTCCTCTGAGCGTGGCGAACGCGAATCCGGCGCAGATTGCATTCAATGGAGACGGCACTCTGCTCGCGGTGACGGAGAAGGGGACGAGCCGCATCGACACGTATACCGTCGATGGCTTCGGAGTCGCGCAAGGAGCGAATGTTTTCGCCTCGGCCGGCAGCACTCCCTTCGGATTTAATTTCGGCAAGCGGAATCAGATCGTTGTCAGCGAGGCGGCGGGCAGCGCTGCATCGTCGTATTCGGTTTCTTCCTCCGGTCAGCTCACTCCGATCAGCTCTTCGATTGCCGATCATCAGGCTGCCGCATGCTGGCTCGTCGTCAGCAATGACGGACGCTACGCATATGCGGCAAACGCCGCGAGCGCTTCGGTGTCGGGCTATGCGATTGATGCCGATGGAACGCTCTCGCTCCTCAATTCCGACGGTCGCACCGGCGTCACCTCGCCCGGTCCGGTCGATGAGACGATGAGCGCCAACGGCCGCTTCCTCTACACGCTCAACGCGCGAAGTGGAACGATCAGCGTGTTCTCGGTTCGCGCCGACGGCTCGCTCGACAAGCAGGCCGACGTTCCGGTTCAGGTCAACACGAACGGATTCGCGGCACGATAAATCAATGATGCGCTGCGGCCCCTTGCCGCAGCGCATTTTTCACTTCGCCGTCTTTCTCAACTGACACGCATCGACGATCTTCGTTGGATCGACAGCTTCTTTGTCGACCTGCTCCTCGACGACTTTCCCCTCCTTGTCGATGAGGAACGTCGCGCGCCGGGCCGAGGCCATCGTGGCGCCGCCGATGTGATACTCCTTCTCCAATCCATACGCTTTGATCGCCTTCGCATCCATGTCGCCGAGCAGTGGAAACGTGATGCCGTTTTGCATTGCGAACGCGTGATTGGCGAACGGGCTGTCAACGCTCACACCCAGAACCTGGGTGTCTGCGCCTTCCAGTTTGGCCAGGTTGGCCCACCCTCCGGTAAACGCGAAAACGAAAAATGCCAGCGCCACGCTCTTCTTACCTTTGAATTCGTGCAGCGATACTGGCTTGACGGCCTGACCGTCGTACTGCAGCAACGTGAAGTCGGGCGCCATGTCGCCGACTTTGATCTTCAGCGGTTCAGCGTCCGCTTTTTTTTCCTGAGCAAACGCTGACAAGCTCGCCAGCATTAGAAGCAGGGAGATTCCGATCACACCTTTGCGCACGTCGACACCTCCTCCGGCGAATCCTACTTCGGATGATTCCGACAACCTAGATCGCCAGATCTAAGCGAGCTGGGCCGTTTGATGTGAGCCGAATCACCATCAAAACGGACGAAACGGCAGATAGTCACGCGAAGTTTCGAGCGATGGACGAACACCGGCGTGTCCTGCGGGTCTCGTTGCTGGAACCGCTTGCCGGGAAGGCAGGTGAGGAACGAGTCTTCGTCGTCGACGCTTCGCTTCGCGGATTACGAATCTCGCACCTCACGCTCTTTTCACCTCGCGCAGAGATTCCGATCGCGTTCGACTGGGAAGGCTCCGAGATCGACGT
The DNA here is from genome assembly GCA_003223695.1 of Acidobacteriota bacterium. Lineage (GTDB taxonomy): Bacteria > Acidobacteriota > Thermoanaerobaculia > Gp7-AA8 > Gp7-AA8 > Gp7-AA10. The sequence continues at coordinate 3,647 of QHVY01000067.1, read as the reverse complement.
CGTCGCCGCCGTTCGTTGGACGAAACTGCAGAGAATCGGCACCGCTGCTTATGCAAAGAGCGTTTATCAATCGGGAGTGGAGATCACTTCGATCCGGGAAGACACGGAAGGCACATTACGCGGACTGGTGGAGCATCACGTCGAACGCGCTCTCGATGAACAGAAGGCGAACGCGAGAGGCGTTCCACCGCTCGGCGCGCAATCCGTTCAGAGCGGCGAGGCTTCGACGTACGCCCGCCACGAGTTGGTGAATGGAGTTTGGCGGAAGATCGTGACCACCGATCGCGCCCAGCCGCTGTCTGGATTCACCGTTTCTTCTGAGGAGACTCGCGACCAGGTGGAGATGCTTCGCTCGGCCTACGAGATTGCCGATGTCCCGATGCGGCAGATGATTCGGAAACTCGCCGAGATGAGCGTCTCCGTTCGGGAAGGCATCCCGATGCGGAAGTACACGCCGTAACCAATCGCTCGCTTCTGGCATCTATCGAATTGACCGCGATGGGCAGGCGAATTCTCGTCGTCGAAGATGACCGCGACATCGCTCGCCTCGTCGAGCTGCACCTCAAAGACCTCGGCGCCGACGTGACGCTGGCGCACGACGGAACGAGCGCGCTCGATCTGGCGATGCGCCGAACGTTCGATCTGGTCATCCTCGACCTGATGCTTCCTGGCGTCGATGGCCTGGAGATCTGCCGTCGTCTCAGGTCACGCCAGAACTACACGCCGATTCTGATGCTGACGGCGCGTTCGTCCGATGTCGACCGCATCGTCGGATTAGAAATCGGCGCCGACGACTATCTGACGAAGCCGTTCAACATTCGCGAGCTCATCGCGCGAGTGAAAGCGCTTCTGCGGCGTGTCGATGCATTGAGCAAATCTGAATCTGCGGAGGCTGACCTCGTTCTCGATTTCGGTGATCTGATCATCGATGTCGCCAAGCGAAAAGTGACGCTGCGCGGGCAGGCGATCGACCTAACAGCGAAGGAATTCGATCTTCTCCTGCAGTTCGCGCGCTATCCGGGCCGAGTCTACACTCGCGCGCAGCTTCTCGATCTAGTGTGGGGCTACGGCCACGATGGCTACGAGCACACGGTTAATTCGCATATCAACCGGCTGCGAAGCAAATTGGAGAAGGATCACGAGAAGCCGGCATACATCCTCACCGTGTGGGGCGTGGGATACAAATTCGCTGATGCTTAAGACGCTCTACGCAAAACTCGCGGTCGTGCTGCTCGCCCTCTTTTGCGTCATCGGCGGCATTTATGTCGCGCTGACGATGCTCACCACGCGTCTGTACCTCGAAGAAGTCAATCAGAAGTTGAACCGCACGCTCGCCGCGAATCTCGAGCGCCAGAAGCCGGTGATGAAGAACGGCCGCATCGATCGTTCGATGCTCAATCAGGTCTTCGATGCATTGATGGCCGTGAATCCTGATATCGAGATCTATCTGCTCGATCCGGCGGGAAGAATTCTCGCATTCTCGGCGCCGCCGGGACGCGTGAAACGCGATTTCGTTTCGCTGGCGCCAATTCAGCGCTTCCTCGGAGGCGAGCGCCTTCCGATCAAAGGGGACGATCCGCGTGATCCCGCGCGACAGAAAATCTTCTCCGCGGTCCCCCTCGCCGGTGGCGGTTTTCTCTACGTGATCCTTGGCGGCGAAGACTATGACTCGGTCGTGCAGCAGCTTCGCGCCAGCTACATCCTCCAGCTCAGCGCTGTTGCCGCTGTATCAGCGGTGCTCTTCGCGCTCATAGCGGCGTTGCTCCTGTTCAACGCGATGACGCGGCGTCTTCGTGTGCTCGCATCGTCGATGGAGACATTCAAACAAAGCGACTTCGCCGTGCCGGTGCGCGTTCCCGATCATCGAACGAGCGGCGGTGATGAAGTCGATCGCCTTGCCGCGACGTTCGAGGAGATGTCCGGGCGAATCATGCTGCAGATGAACGAGCTGCGGCAGATCGATCTGCTCCGGCGCGAGCTCATCGCCAATGTGTCGCACGATCTTCGCACTCCGCTGGCATCGCTGCAGGGATATCTCGATACGCTGCTGTTGAAAGAAGGGCAGCTCAGCGCCGATGAGCAGCGGCATTTCATCGAGATCGCCAGCAAACACAGCGAGCGGCTCGGCAGAATGGTCGAAGAGCTTTTCGAGCTGGCGAAACTCGATTCGCATGTGACACCGATTCGCGCCGAGAACTTTTCAATGGCCGAGCTGGCGCAGGATGTGGTGATGAAATTTCAGCTCCGCGCGGAAAAGGCCGGCGTGATGCTGAAAGCGGAGATCGGTCCTGGATTGCCGCTGGTGTCGGGCGACATCGCACTGATGGAGCGCGCGCTGGAGAATCTGATCGAGAACGCCATCCGCCACACACCCGCCCGCGGCAGGGTCATCGTGTCAGTCGTGGCCGAGGAGGGGAGGCTGACGGTTCGTGTGTCGGATACGGGCTGCGGCATCCCCGAGGAAAAGTTGCCGTTCATTTTCGACCGCTTTTATCAGGCGAGCGAGAGCCGCGAAGGCGCCGGACTCGGACTTTCGATCGCGAAACGGATCCTCGAATTGCACGGTGCGTCATTGGATGCTCAAAGCCGGGTCAACGTCGGCACGACGTTCGCGTTCAGCCTGCCGATCGCGTCGTGAAACCATAACCAGTTGCGCGGCATCTACCATTAGATGACATGCCGCGAGCTCATCGACTTCATCGCCGACTATCTCGTCGGTGAGCTTGGAGAATCAGAGCGAAGTGAGTTCGAGCGACACCTCATTCTGTGTCCCTCATGCCGGGCGTACCTCGCCAGTTATCGACAAACTCTGGAGTTGCTTGCGGACGACGCCGTGATCGAAGATGTACCGGAGGAGTTGGTGCAGGCGATTCTCAAAGTGCGCCGATGATGGATTGGGAGAAAGCCTCGCGCCTCGAATGGCTCGAAGCGAATGGACTGGGCGGCTACGCCAGCAGCACCGCGTGCGGCGCAAACACGAGGCGTTATCACGGGCTGCTCGTTCCTGCGGCGAATCCGCCGGTCGGCCGTTGTGTGTTGCTTTCCAAGCTCGATGAGCGCGTCACAATCGGCGATCAGAATTTTGATCTCTCATCGAATCAATTTCCTGGCGCCGTGCATCCGCGCGGATTTGAATACCTCGATTCATTCCAGCGCGACGTCTTTCCGGTTTTCGAATATTCGTTTGCCGGCGTGCGGCTGCAGAAGACGATTGCCGCGATTCATGGCGAGAACACGACGGTCATCGTTTACGACACTTCGAGTGAGATCACGCTCGAGCTGCGGCCGTTCATCGCCGGCCGCGACTATCACAGCCTAACCTCAGAGAACAGCGCGATTCGCAACGAGGGCAGTTTCCAACATTGGACGTTTTCACTTCGGCCCTATGACGGCATCCCACCTCTATATATTGCGATCCCCGGCGCGGCGTTCAATGCGGCGCCTGATTGGTATCGCCGTTTCGAATATCCGATCGAGCAGGAGCGCGGCCTCGACGCGCATGAAGACCTCTTCACGCCGGGAACATTCGCCGTCACTTTGAAGCCGGGATCGCCGCTGGCGATCATCGCATCGACCGAAGATCCAAAAGGGCGTGACGGCTTCGCAGTCATCGAAGCCGAACGGCGCCGCCGCGAAAACGTCGTCCG
>QHVY01000492.1 GCA_003223695.1 Acidobacteriota bacterium | reverse complement strand
GGCAGCGGAATTTCGGCGGCTGGTTCCTCCAGCTCGAGGCTGAACTCCTCGTCCGGCGTCGCTGCCGCAGGCGCGGGCGCCGGCCGCTCCATTGTTTTCGGCCGCTTCGTCGGCGCTCCAACGGCCAGTGACTGGCCGCGCGAGCTGAATTCGTTTTTCACGACGGCGATCGCGTCCGTGTCGCGTTTCTCCTCGAGCAGTCCGACGTACTGTGTGGCTGCGTTGCGCGCACCTTCGACATCGCCTTCATCGAGAAGAATTCGATACAGCTTCTCGTGCGCGGCGAGGTGCTTCGGTGCGCGGTCGATGATCGCGCGCAGATGCTCCGTTGCTTTCTCGGCGAGTCCGTATTTTGCGAAGACCTCCGCCTCCGTGAGGTGCTCGGTAATGAAGTCGAGATCGTCGCCGCCTTCGGCAGCCTGCTCGTCGGCAGCGATTTCAACAGCCGGCGCGAGATGCGTTGGAGGAGGAGGGGCGGATGTGAAGCCGCTGAGATCGAGCTCGTCGGGCGACGAATCGATCTCGAGCGAGATCGACTCTTCCTCGAGACTCTCCATCGTCGGGATCGGCTCCTCGATTTCCATCGACGGCGGCGGAGCGGCAGGCTGTCCGCGCGGCGGAGGCGCCTCGGCGCCGCCCATTTGCGATTTCACGAATTGCAGCTTGTTGCGATGCTGAGCGTTCTGCGGCTCGCGTTGAATCAGTTTTTCCAGCACCGCCGCGGCCTGCTGATATCTCCCCTTCGCGATGTGCGCCTCGGCGAGGCTATTCATCGACGCGAGAATGTTGGTCTCCTCGTTCAGCCGCGTGTACGTGGCGACGAGCCGCTCGAGAGTCGGAATGTGGCCGGAGTCGATGCGCAAAACGCGATTCAGCAGATCGACCGCGGTTCCGCGTTCTCCGCGGCTGAGCGCCTTATCGACGAGAAAGGCGATCATCTCGAGCGCTTTGTCGAGATTGTTCTGTTTCAGATAAAGCTCCGCGAGCGCTTCGCGTGTTGCCGGCTCGTTCGGATCAGCCTTCATCGCATTCTCGAGAGCGCTCTTCGCGGAGTTGATGTCTCCCTTTGCGATGAGAATGCGTGCCCACATCGCCAGCAGCTTCGGACTGTTCTTGTTGCTCTCCAGCGCTGTTTCGACGATGTGCTGCGCGTTGTTGAAGTCTTTCGCCTCGATCAGTGCGGTCACCAGCGATTCGACGAGCTCGACGTTCTTCGCGTCGATCTTCAGCGCTTTCTTGAAGACCTGCACCGCTTCGTCGAGCATGCCCCGCTTGAGCAGCATGCGGCCGACGCGGTCGTACTCCTTGAGCGCTTCGCCGGTCTGACCAGCTTGCGAGTGCAGATCGGCGAGCTTGACGTGCACGTTGATCGAGTTCGGATCCAGCTCGGCGATCTTCTTGTAGATCATCAGCGCGTTGCCTGGATCTCCGTGCTTGATGTAGTAGTCGGCCAGGACCTGATACTGGCTCTTCGCCTCCATGGCCAGGCCCTGCTTCGCGTAGAGATCGGCGAGCTTGGCGTAGACGTCGAGCTTCGACGGATCGAGTTTGTTGGCCGTCCTTCGCGTAGTGGTCGGCGATCTTGCCGAACGTCTTCACCGCTTCGTCGGTGCGGTTGATGCGCACCCAGAGATCGCCGATGCGGTTCAACGTGTTGACATCATTCGGGTTGTCATCGAGAAGACGCTCGTACTCCTTGATGGCGGGCTCAATCTTGCCCTTCGCGACGAGCTTCTCCGCATCCGCGATGACCTTATCGCGCTTGATCGCCGCCATCGTCTCCGTCTCGCCCGAACAGTAGCATCGATTCCTCGACCCCTTCGAATGACTTCCTGTGAATTGGACTTGGGCCGTAGACCTTCAAAGCGGCCTGATGGCCTTCCGTCGCATACCCCCGATTGTGCCGGAAATCGTACACGGGGTAACGGTCATGATACGACTCCATCAGCAGATCGCGATAGACCTTGGCGACCACCGAGGCGGCGGCAATGGAGACGCTCCGCTTGTCGCCTTCAATCAGCGGGATCTGCGGCATCTCCAGCGACTCGACGGTCACCGCGTCGAGCAGCAGCACGTCCGGCCGCACGCTCAGATTCTGCACCGCTTCGGCCATGGCCAGCTTGCTGGCGCGAAGAATGTTGATCTCGTCGATGGCGTGCGGTTCGACGACTCCGACGCCGATCGCCCGAGCGCAGGCGACGATGTGCCGGCAGACGGCAACGCGATCGATGCCGTCGAGCATCTTCGAGTCGTTGACGCCGAGAAGCGTGGGTTCGCAGTCGAGGATGACGCAGGCGGCGACGACCGGCCCGGCCAGGCAGCCGCGCCCGACCTCATCGGTTCCGGCGATCGCCCGAAAACCAAATTCGCGGAGCCGGCGCTCGATCGCCGACATCTCGGCAACACGAGCCAACTCCGCGAAGAGCCGGTCGTAAAGGCCGTGCTTCTTAGCCTTGCTTCTTTTCTTCGATGCGTGCGGCTTTTCCGCGGAGGTCCCGGAGATAGTAGAGCTTTGCGCGACGGATTCGGCCATGGCGTTCAACCTCGATGCGATCGATCGACGGCGAATAAAGCGGGAACATTCTCTCGACGCCAACGCCGCCGGAAACTTTCCGGACGGTGAACATCTGTCGCGTCCCCCCTCCCTTGCGCGAAATGACGATCCCCTGGAACACCTGGATGCGTTCCTTGTCGCCCTCTTTGACCTTCACGTGCACCCTGACCGTGTCACCGGGCTCGAAGTTCGGGATGTCAGTGCGCGACTCCCGCGACTCGACTAATTTCATGATTT
>QHVY01000066.1 GCA_003223695.1 Acidobacteriota bacterium | reverse complement strand
CCTCGGCAAAAACACTCGGCATCTCGCTGCTCTCAATCTCGCCGCAGAAAAAGCTGATTGGGGGAAAACGTCCTCAGGACGAAGCCAGGGGATCGCGGTGCACGATTCGTTCGGGAGCTACATCGCGCATGTGGCCGAAGTCTCGGTGTCGAAGAAAGGCGAGGTCAAAGTTCATCGCGTTGTCGTGGCGATCGATTGCGGGCCGACCGTGAATCCGGACACGATCCGCGCGCAGATGGAGGGCGCAGTCGTATTCGGCCTAACGGCTGCGCTTTACGGGCAAATCACATTTGAGAAAGGGCGCGTACAACAGCGCAACTTTCACGATTATCAGATGCTGCGAATGAACGAGATGCCGCTGGTGGAAGTGCACATCGTTCCCAGCAACGAGAAGATGGGCGGGGTGGGCGAACCAGGTGTGCCGCCGATCGCTCCTGCTGTGTGCAATGCGATCTTCGCCGCGACGGGAAAGCGGATCCGCCGTTTGCCCATTCGCGCTGAAGAGCTGAAAGCGTAGAGGAGGTTTGTCATGGAGTGGATCTCGCTCGTTGCCGCTCTGCTGCTACCGGCCGTTTCCCATCCCGCGAAGAGTCAGCGCGATGATGCCGCCGCGCGCGAAGCGTTCCGCGCCGCGTACACGGTCCTGATGCATCCGCGCTGCATGAATTGTCATCCCGCGGGCGACGCGCCGCTGCAGGGCGACGACAGTCACGTTCATCTCCAAAACGTCAAGCGAGGCACGACCGGACACGGCAAGTACGGCATGAAGTGCAACACGTGCCATCAGGACACGAATCTTGCCGGCGCAAACATGCCGCCTGGCGTCCGCGACTGGCACATGCCGTTGCCGACGACGCGGCTTGTATTCGAAGGCAAGTCAGCCGGAGAGCTTTGCCGCCAAATGAAAGATCCGATGCACAACGGCGGAAAGAGCCTCCACGGCGTCATCGATCACCTCGAGACTCCGCTGGTGAAATGGGGTTGGTCGCCGGGCGATGGACGCACGACGCCGCCGATGAGCTATTCCGAATTCGTCCAGAAGATGCACGACTGGGTTGATAACGGCGGCGCTTGCCCGGAGTGATGATCACCACAGAGAACACAGAGGTCACAGAGGGCTCTGTGCTCTCTGTGGTGAATCTATGTTGGTTTTCGCAGCGGCGCCGTCTCGCGCGTCGGTCCGTACAAGGACGTCGGCCGGCCGCCCGATTGTCTCGACATCATCGCGAGCTGTCCGCGATGGTGGATCCCGTGCAGCAGCATGAAATCCCACAGCACGTCGCGGATCGCGGTCGGCTGATCGCTCACGAATTTGATCGACCGATCGAGATCCTCGGCTCGAAGTTTCTTCACCCGCGAAGCCGCATCGCGATGAATGCGCTCGAATCCAGCGGCCAGCTCCTCGATTTTTCGCGGTCGCTCGAGCCCCGGCGGCCGGGCATCTCGCGAGAATCCTCCGCGCTCGATACTGAAACTTCCGTACGCCTCGGCTTCGGCGAGATGCCAGGCCAGCTCGCCGATGGAACGACCTTCCGGATCGGGACGAAAGTCATATCCATCGCGCGGCAACGATTCGAGCAACTGGATCGTTTTCGCGGCTTCGCGTTCCCATACGTCGTTGAAATTTTCGAGCTCGGTTTTCATTGACTGGCTCCTCCTCCTAATGCTTTGTACAACGAGATTGCGGAAACCGCGACGCTCGTCTCCGCCGCCGTGAGGCGATCTTCGCCGTCGCGCAGCGTGCGCTGGGCATCGAGCACGGCGAGGAAGCTGTCGAGGCCTGCGCGGTAGCGCGAGTCCGCCAGATCGACGGCGCGCGCTTCCGCGACCACTGCCGCTGCGAGGCGCTCGCGTTCCTGCTGATCGCGGCCGTAACCGGCGAGCGAGTTCTCGACGTCTTCCATCGCTCGCAGAATGCTCTGCTGAAATTCTGCTTCCGCTTGATCGCGACGCGCAGTCGCCGCGTCGATCTGGCCGCGAACTCGACCGCCGGTGAGCAGCGGCCATTGAAGAGCAGGGCCGAACGACCAATAGTTGCTTACGGAACGCCGAAGATCGGACGTGTTGTCGCTTCGCCTTCCGAAGCCGCCGAAAAGCGCGACCCGTGGATAAAGATCAGCGCGGGCGACGCCGATTCGCGCGGTGGCGACGGCGAGCTCGCGCTCGGCACGGCGGACGTCGGGCCTTTGTTTGATGACCTCGAGCGCCACGCTCGTGGAAATTTCTGCTGCCGGAATCGCTGCATGCTGCGAGAGCCGATCGAAGAGCTCCTCCGGTTGACGACCAGTGAGCACCGCCAATCGATGGATGGCTGCAGCCGACGCGAACTCGAGCGACGGGCGCGCGGCAAGCGTGTCCTCGAGAAGCGCTTCGCTGCGCACGACATCAAGATCGTTTGTTAGGCCGGCCGCCTGCCGCGAGCGCACGATGTCGAGCGTTTCGCGGAACGTTTGAATTCGAGCATCGAGCACGTCGAGACGCCGCTGCGCCCCACGCAGCTCCACGTAGTTCCGCGCCACCTCGGCAATCAACATGACCTGCAAGTCGCGGCGCGCCTCATCAGTCGCTTGAACTCGAGCGACCGCAGCTTCGATGTCGTGTCGGATGCCGCCGAAGAAATCGAGCTCCCAACCGGCATCGAAGCCGGCGTCATAGACGTCTTGCCGCCGGTCGCCGAATCCTGGAACAGCAAGGCTTCGCTCGAATTTGGCAGCGCTCGCCGCAGCAGCTAGCTGCGGTTTGCCGCGTGCCACGGTGATGCCGCGAAGCGCGCGCTCCTCGCGCACACGGGCTGCGGCGACGCGCAGATCGAGATTGTTCGAGATCGCATCGCGAATCAACGGATCGAGAATCGGATCACTGACCGGCAACTGAGCACCGGCAAGCGGGGCGGTCAGGAAGATGATGAACAATGCGGCCCTCATGATTGCCCCTCGATGAACACGTCCATCTGCTGCCCGACAAAGAATCGCGGATCTTTCCGTTCGATCTCGTAGAGCACCTGAAGAACGCGCGTGTCGACGCGCTCGGAGCTGTCGCCAGTGAGCGACCGCTTCGGGATGACGAGCGGTTCGATGCGCACGAAACGGAGAGGGGAGCGAATCGATGCATCGCCGCGCAACGCGGCAACTGCTGGCGCTTGCGGATGCACGCGAGCTGCCTCGTGTTCGTCGACATCGACGCGCACGTACAACGGCTTGATGTTGCCGAGGATGATGAGCGGCTCCGCGAGCGCGCCGGCCGATGCATACTCGCCGGCGCGAACGTTCACCTTGAGAATCGATCCGGCGATCGGAGCGCGTACCGTGCTGCGATCGATCTCCACTTGCACGCGATCGCGCTCGGCTTCCGCGGCTTTCACGGCGGCACGTGCCTGCGCGAGACGCGCCTCGGCAGTGGTGACGGCGAAGCGTCGCCGCTGCACGTCATCCTCGCTGACCGCGCGCTTGTCGCGAACTGCGAGCACCAGCTCGAGCTGCTCTTTCGTATCGGCGAGCGTTGCCTCAGCCACGCCGACGCCGGTGCGCGCTACGTCGAGTGCGGCATCGGCGTCAGCGAGCGACGCGCGCAGATGACGCGTGTCCAGGCGGAAGAGCGGAGCATTTGCGGGAACGTCATCGCCCGCGCGCACGAGCACCTGATCGACGATGCCGGAGAGATGCGAGCCGATGCGGATGTTCTCGCTCGACGATTCGATCAGGCCGACCGCGGCGACCGTGCGCTGAAACTCCGATGCGGGCGGCGGCGCGGGCGGACTGGTCGCTTTGCGTCTCGGCTGCATAGCGAAGACGGCGACAGCGGCAATGATCGCGACAATCGCCGCGACAAAGGGAAGGGACTTGATCGGTTTTTTCATGACACCTCCGCGACTGCCGCACGTTCCTCAATTTGAGTAATGCGGCCGTCATCCATGTAGGCGATGCGATCGCCGAATTCGAGCACGCGAGTGTCATGTGTCACGACGACGACCGCTCGCTCAGGGTTGAGGGCGTGTTCCGCGAGCAACGCCATCACGGCGTCGCCCGTTTTGTGATCGAGTGCGGCGGTGGGCTCGTCGCAGATCACGAGCTTCGGGTTGTGGACCAGGGCGCGCGCCAGAGCGACGCGCTGTTGCTGTCCGCCCGAAAGTTCCGAGGGCACGGCCTGCATTCGTGGCCCGAGTCCCACCGTCTCGAGCAACGTCGCGGCCCGCTCCTCCGCGGGCCGGCGCGGGATGCCGTTGGCAATGAGCGGAACCGCGACGTTCTCGACCGCCGTCAGTGCGGGAAGGAGGTTGTACTGTTGAAAAAGAAACCCGATGTTCTGACGGCGGAATCGCAGACGCTCCGCATTCGAGAGCGCTCCCATGTCGGCGTCGAGCACGTGCAGCGATCCCTCATCGTGATCGAGCAGTCCCGCCACGACGGACAGCAGCGTCGTTTTTCCCGAGCCGCTCGGGCCGACGACGAACGTCAGCTCGCCGAAGCGAGCATCGAAATCGGTCTCCCGCAACGCTTCGACGCGCGTCTCTCCGCTTCCAAAGTATTTCTTGATTCCCCGAGTTTCCACTGCATTCATGATTGCAACTCCTTATGAACGAAACACTGTCGCGGCTTCGAGTCTCAGCACGCGGCGGATGCTCAGCCAGCTCGCGAACAACACCACGAAGACAATGCACGCTGCGGCGATGGCCACGCTCTGCCAGAGCAAAATGAGGCCGCGCGTTGCGATCTTGTGCAGGAAGATCTCGACGAACGTGACCTCCATGCCGGTGCCGATGGCGAATCCGATCGCGCCGGCGTTCAGCGCCTGCAGCAGAATCATTCCCACGAGAGTCCGATCGGCGACGCCGATCGCTTTGAGCGTGCCGAATTGCCGCAGGTTGTCGATGGTGAATAGATAGAAGGTCTGACCGGCGACGACGGTGCCGACGACGAGCGCGATGAAAATCGTGATCCCGAAGTTCACCGGGATGCCGGTGTTGCGCAAGTAGTAGCGGATGCAGTCCCAGCGAAATTGATCGGTCGTGCGCGCACGAAGGCCGGTCGCCGCCTCGATGCGGCTGCAAAGCTGTTCCGGTGTGATGCCGGCTAGCGGTTTGGCGAGAACGTACGAGAGTTGTTTGCGCTCCTGTCCCTGGAACTGCACCGCCTCGCTGTAGCGGGCGTGCATCACCGGAAAACTGAGGAAAGGAGCCGGAGGGTCGGAGATGCCGACGATGGTGACCCGGTGGTCATTCAACTCGATCGTGCGTCCGAGGCGCTCCCGCTCGCCAGGATAGAGAAGTTCATAGCCGGCGCGGTCGACAATCACGCTGTCGGGCCGCCGGAGATCTTGCCAGCGGCCTAACAGCATCTTGCGCGGCGCACCGACGAGCGTGTCGTCGTCGAGGCCGATCATGAAGCACACGGCGTACTTCCCGCTCTCCGTCTTCGCCACGGGGCTGCCTTTGAACAGACGGACGGCCCACGCGACGCCTTCGACTCCGCGCACTCTCAGCAGATCAGTGTCTTTGAGTGCCTTCGTCTGCTCGAAGTACTCTGTCTTTGGATCCATCACCCACACCGACGCCTCGGTGACGTCGGAGATCTGACTTCCGGTGCGCCTAAGAATGCCGGCGAAGATCGACGTCTGGTTCTGCAAAAGGAACGTGCAGAAGCCGATGGCGAAGATGAGGCCGAGGTATTTGGAGCGATCGGCGGTCAGCATGCGCAGAGCGATGAATCTCATGACG
>QHVY01000065.1 GCA_003223695.1 Acidobacteriota bacterium | reverse complement strand
GGCGATCGCCGCAGCGAAGAAAGATCCGAAAGCGGGATGATCGACAAGGTCGTCCACATCAACCGCGTGACGAAGGTCGTCAAAGGCGGCAAGAACTTCAGCTTCAGCGCGCTGGTGGTTGTCGGTGACGGTCAGGGGCGCGTCGGCTTCGGATCGGGCAAAGCGAAAGAGGTCCCGGCAGCGATCAAGAAGGGAATCGAGATCGCCAAGAAGAACATGATCTCGATCTCGATGAGCGGCACGACGATTCCGCACGCGGCGATGGGTCACTACGGCGCGGGGAAGGTTCTGCTCAAGCCGGCATCCGAGGGCACGGGCGTGATCGCTGGCGGTCCGGTGCGCGCAATTCTCGAATCGGCTGGCATTCAGAACATCCTGACGAAATCGCTTGGCACGGCGAATCCGCATAACGTAGTCAAGGCGACATTCGAGGCGCTCAAGCAGCTCCGCAACGAAGACGAATACAAGAATCTGCGCGGCCGCAATGGTGAAGAAGCACAGGGAGGCGAGGCGTGAGCGCGAAGAAGGCAGATCAAAAAAAGACGCTTCGCGTAAAGCAAGTTCGCAGCGGCATTGGCTGCCCTCGCGGAATGCGTGAAACGCTCAAAGCACTCGGACTCGGAAAGATGCACCGAGTCACTGAGCGGCCGGACACGAAGGAAGTGCGCGGGATGATTGCCAGGATCCCGCATTTGGTGGAAGTGGTCGAATAGTTGTTCGTTCTTCGTTGCTCGTTGTTCGAGCGTCGAAGAACGAAGAACGGACAACGAGGAACGAATATGGAACTCAGCAAACTGAAACCGAAAAAAGGCGCGCGTCACGCGCGCAAGCGCGTCGGCCGCGGACCGGGATCCGGTCATGGCAAGACAGCGGGCCGCGGCGAGAAGGGCCAGAAATCACGCACTGGCTTCTCCCGCATGCTCGGATTCGAAGGCGGCCAGATGCCTCTGCATCGCCGGCTTCCGAAGCGCGGCTTCACGAACATCTTCAAGAAAGAAATCGCCGTCGTGAACGTCTCCGATCTCGAGCGATTCGACAACGGAGTCACCGTCGATGAGGGCGCGCTGCGCAAAGCGGGCCTCGTCAAAGGTCACGCCGACGGCATCAAAATCCTCGGCAACGGCAAGCTCACGAAGAAGCTGACCGTGCACGCGCACAAGTTTTCGGGCACCGCGCGAAAACACATTGAAGCGGCAGGGGGCACCTGCCAGGAGATCCAGTAAGGTGAATTTCGTCGAGACCGTTCGCAACATCTGGGCAATCGAGGATCTGCGCAAGCGCGTCCTGTACACGTTCGGTCTGCTAGCCGTCTACCGGCTCGGCGCGCACATTCCGACGCCCGGCGTGGATCCGGTAGCGCTGCAGGAGTTCTTCAAAGCGCTGCAGGGCGGCGTCTTCGGATTCCTCGATCTCTTTTCCGGCGGCGCACTCCGCCGCCTCTCCGTCTTCGCCCTCGGCATCATGCCGTACATTTCGGCGTCGATCATCCTGCAGTTGCTCACCGTCGTCTGGCCGTACCTCGAGAAGCTCTCGAAGGAAGGCGAGATGGGCCGCCGCAAGATCAACCAGTACACGCGCTACGGCACGATCGCACTGTCGATCGTTCAGTCGCTTGGCGTCGCGTTCTGGCTGAAGTCGCAAGTCTCGCCGGGCGGCGCGCCGCTCGTTCCGCCGCAGGTGCAGGACACGCTGTGGGGACTCGGATTCCCGATAATGACCGTGCTCACGTTGACCACGGGCACCGCGTTCATCATGTGGCTGGGTGAACAGATTTCCGAGCGCGGCATCGGCAATGGCATCTCGCTGATCATCTTCGCCGGCATCGTGGTCAACTTGCCGCATGCGGCGTTTGGTCTGATCGACGACATCCGCACCGGTCAGCGCAACCTCTTCGCCATGCTCGGTCTGGTCGTGTTCATGATCGCCGTCGTCGCATTTGTCGTCTTCATGGAGCGCGCGCAGCGGCGCATCCCGGTGCAGTACGCGAAGCGCGTTGTCGGCCGCAAAGTCTACGGCGGCGCGAATACGTACCTTCCGCTGCGCGTGAACACCGCGGGCGTCATTCCGGTCATCTTCGCGTCATCGATTCTGGTCATCCCGCAGACGATCGCGTCGATGATCAAGACTCCGTGGGCGGCGGCGATTGGCGGTCAGATGAAAGTCGGCGAGCCGTTGTATTACTTGCTGCAATTCATTGGCATTATATTCTTCGGATATTTCTATACGTCAATTGTATTCAATCCGGTCGACACCGCCGACAACATGCGCAAGTACGGCGGCTTCATTCCGGGTATCCGGCCGGGCAAGAAAACGTCCGACTATATCGACCGCGTGCTTACGCGGATCACGTTCGTCGGATCGATCTATCTCGCTGCGGTCTGCCTGTTGCCTGAATTTCTGATCACCGGCGTTCACGTGGCGCAGTTACCGTTTGGCATCGGCGCGACTCTCGATCGCTTCCTGCCGGTGTGGTTCACGGAGGGCATGGGCTTCAACTTCTATTTCGGCGGTACGTCGCTGCTGATCGTCGTCGGCGTGGCGATGGACACGATTCAGCAGATCGAGTCGCAGCTCGTCATGCGGCACTACGACGGGTTCATGAAACGCGGTCGAATTCGAGGGCGTCGGGGATGAGAAAGACAGTGGTCGGTTGTCAGTTGCAGGTTGTCGGGCGGACGGGAGAACCGAGAACCGACAACTGACAAGTGGTCTAGCGAAGAACTAACAAATGAAACTCATCTTCATCGGCCCTCCGGGCAGTGGAAAGGGAACGCAAGCCAAACGGCTCGCCGCGACGCACGGCGTTCCGCACATCTCCACCGGCGATCTGCTCCGCGAGGCGATCGCCGACGGGACCGAGCTCGGCCGTAAAGCGGCGCCGGTCCTCGCCTCGGGAGCGCTGGTCTCGGACGAGATCATGGTGGGCATCATCAAAGACAGGCTGAACAAGTCGGATGCGCGGAAGGGCTTCATTCTTGACGGCTATCCGAGGACGTTGGTGCAGGCCGAGAAGCTCGATGGGTTGGTCGGGAATGGCTCCCGACCCCTCCGCGTTGTGCAACTGCTGGTCCCTGATGACGTTATCGTAAAACGGATCGCGCTGCGGCGGTCGTGTCCACAATGCGGCTCGATCTACCACCTGGAAACGGCTCCTCCCAAGAGCGATCTCGTATGCGATCGCGATGGTACGGAGCTTGTGGCGCGCCCCGACGATAGCGAGCAGGTCATCCGCAAACGGCTGGACGCGTTTCACAAACAAACGCTTCCCGTCGCGACGTTTTACAAGTCCAAGAGTGTTTTGCGTCAAGTCGACGGGGTTGGTCCCGTTGATGAGGTCTTTGAACGAATCGAGAAGTCCCTGTCGTAGATGCTGGACCGAATGAAAGGGCCGATCCTGAAGAGCCGCGAGGAAATCGCGGTGATGGATCGCGCCAACCGCGTAGTCCTCGAGATTCTCGAGATCCTGCGGTCGATGGTGAATCCGGGCGTAACCACGGCACAGCTCAATGCGGTAGCGGAGGAAGAGCTCGCGAAGCGCGGCGCCAAATCGCCGTTCAAGAATTACGCTCCGATGGGCCTCCCCCCGTATCCCGCGGTGGTCTGTGCCTCGGTCAACGACGTCATCGTCCACGGCATCCCCAATCGGGCAAAGCTCCAGGAGGGAGACGTCATCGGTCTCGACTTCGGCGCGGTGCTCGACGGGTTCGTGGGCGACGGCGCGATCACCGTGGCGGTGGGCAAAGTCTCATCGCGCACGGAGGAGCTGCTGCGCACCACGCGCGAGTGCCTGGATCGGGCCATCGAGCAAATGGTTCCCGGCAACCACCTCGGCGACATCGGCGCGGCGGTGCAGGAACACGCCGAGTCGCGCGGCTTTCACGTGATCCGCAATTTTGTCGGACACGGAATCGGACGCCGCATGCACGAGGATCCGCAGGTCTACAACTACGGCAGGCGCGGACGGGGAATCGAGCTGCGCGAGGGAATGGTACTGGCGATCGAACCGATGCTGTGCGAAGTCGGGCCGAAGTTGCGACAGCGCATCGAGCGCTCAGGCAATGACGGCGCGATCGAAGATGTGCGCACCGACTCCGATCGCTGGACGGCGCGGACGCTCGACGGGACGATGGCCGCGCATTTCGAGCATTCAGTGGCGATCACCGGGAATAGCCCGATGGTTCTAGGGAAGTAGAAAGTGAAAAGGACTGAGGACTGAGCGGGGACGAAGGAGAAGATGCCAAAGGAAGACGCGATCGAAGTGACAGGAACGGTCCTGGAAACACTGCCTAATGCGATGTTCCAGGTCGAGCTGGAGAACAAGCACAAAGTGCTGGCGCACATCTCCGGCAAGATGCGCAAGCACTTCATCCGCATTCTTCCCGGAGACAAGGTTTTGGTGGAGTTATCACCCTACGATTTAACGAGGGGCCGGATTACATACCGGTACAAGTGATCATGAAAGTACGTTCATCAGTGAAGAGAATTTGCAGCAAGTGCAAGATCGTCCGGCGCCAGGGCGTCATCCGGATCATCTGCGTGAATCCGAAGCACAAACAGAGGCAGGGATAAAGAAAGAGTGCCCTGTGCCCAGTACCCAGTTCCCAGGAGCTGGGCACCGGGCACTGGGCACCGGGCACTGGAGAAAGAATGGCACGTATTGCAGGCGTCGATCTTCCACTGAACAAGCGAGTGGAAATCGGTCTAACTTACATCTTCGGCATCGGCCGTCCGTCTTCGAACGAGATCCTCGTGAAAGCGGGTGTCAACAAAGACACACGCGTCAAGGATCTGTCCGAGGATGATGTGAGGAAGATCCGGCAGGTGATTACGGACGGATTCAAAGTCGAGGGCGACCTCCGCAAGGACGTTGGCCTCGATATCAAGCGGCTGATGGAGATTAACTGCTACCGCGGAATGCGGCATCGTCGTGGATTGCCGGTGCGCGGTCAGCGGACGCACACGAACGCGCGCACGCGCAAGGGACCGCGCAAGGGCGCGATCGCCGGTAAGAAGAAAGCAACGAAGAAGTAGAACGAAGAACAAAGAACGAGGAACAAGAAGCGATGGCGACAGCAACCACAGCAAAAGCACCGAAAGCCGGCGCGCGTCGCGCGGGCACAAAGAAAAAAGAGAAGAAGAACGTGCCGCATGGCGTGGCATCGATCGCCGCCTCGTTCAACAACACCATCGTGGCCATCACCGATCCCGTGGGCAACGTGCTCGCGTGGTCGAGCGCCGGCCGCATTGGATTCAAGGGTTCGCGTAAAGGGACCCCGTTCGCAGCCCAGGTGGCGGCGCAGAATGCCGCGCAACTGGCGCAGGAGCACGGCGTCCGTACCATCGATGTGAAAGTGAAAGGCCCGGGCGCAGGACGCGAGTCAGCGATCCGCGCGCTCGCAGCGAGCGGTCTGGACATCAAGTCGATCAAAGACGTGACGCCCATTCCGCACAACGGCTGCCGTCCGCCAAAGCGGCGCCGCGTCTAAAAAGGATTCAAGTCGCCGAGCAGCAGCCGGCGTCACAGGAGGATAAGTGGCTCGTTATTCAGATCCCGTTTGCCGGCTGTGCCGGCGTGAGGGCATGAAGCTGTTCCTCAAAGGGGACCGTTGTTTCAAGGACAAGTGCGCCATCGAGCGCCGCAACTACGCGCCCGGCCAGCACGGCCGGCGTCGTTCCAAAGTCCTCGGCTACGGCTTGCAGCTTCGCGAAAAGCAGAAGGTGAAGCGTATTTACGGCCTGCTCGAGCGGCAGTTCCGTCTGTACTTCCGGCGCGCCGCCGAGAAGCACGGCATCACCGGCGACAATCTTCTGCGCCAGCTCGAGATGCGTCTCGACAATGTCGTCTATTCGCTCGGATTCGCATCGTCGCGCGCGCAGGCTCGTCAGCTCGTGCGCCACGGACACATCGAGGTCAACGGAAAGAAAATCAACATTCCGTCGTCTCAGGTGCGCAAGGGAAATGTCATTCAGGTTCGCGAGAAAAGCCGCAAGAACGATCAGATCCGCCAGTCGGTGGAAACGGCCAGTGGCCGTGGCATTCCGCCATGGCTCGAACTCAATCCCGCTGAGTTCCGCGGCAGCGTGATCGATCTTCCGAAGCGGGAAGACATCCGTCTGCCGAT
>QHVY01000491.1 GCA_003223695.1 Acidobacteriota bacterium | reverse complement strand
CCGCAGGGCCACTGTCGTTCGTAATCGCGCAGCGGACGCCGGCGCGAAATGAGCGGCAGCGCGATTCCCTGCAGCTCGATCACCATTTTCACCTTCTGGGACAACGACAGCGCGCGATGGGCCGCGTGAAGCGCATGCTTTCCTTGGCGTAACGCGTCAATGACTTCGGGCGAAGGATGTGTGGACATTGTCAGGTTAGTGTCAGGTTGTATTTTTTCAAGAGCGCGTCGAGGCGAGGCCGATCAACGTCACTCTCTTCAAGCAACGTAGCTACGCGCTCGAGACGCTTGCGCGTTCGGGCGGGCGGTTCGAGATAAAGCGCGATGAGATATTCGGGCTGGATCACTTGGACGTCGGGGCCATCCATATCAAGCGTCGCCGCCTCACGAACGGCATCCTCCGCGAGGGCATTATGCGCAGGGATGATCTGCACGGGGATGCCTCCCATGATGATGTGTTCCTGCTGAATCACGTGGCCATACCTCGATGCCCAAGAGTAGAGAGGTTAGAGGGAAACCATTGCGTCGGCGATTGGCGGTAGGAGAGCGAAGACGTCGACATCAAAGGTCGCGACAGGCTCGGACCAGAATGCGATGGCCATCGCGCCACCGATCGCATACTCAGTGATCACTCCGTCCTTGCGGAGCTGGTGGACTGCGAGGAGCGCATCGCGGAAGCTCAAGTTCCCCAAAGCTTACCAAGTCTTTGGAGTGCGGCGGCTTGCCGCCGCCCTGGTGCTCCGAATCACTGCAACAACGTGCGCGGAAGTTTCGTCAAACGGCAACAACGAGAGTGTCAAACGTCTCCGGCCGGACAGGAAGCTTATCCTCTTCCAGAGCAGCAATGTACTGCCCAACCGCGTCACGCGCGTTCTCGATCGCTTCCTCTCGGCTGCGGCCCTGGGTAATGCACCCGGGAAGGCTTGGACACTCAGCCACCCACTGCCCATCCTCTCCTCGGCTGATGACGATCTGGCGCATGGGCGGTTACGACGCGCGCTTCTTCGATGATGTTCGTCGGGAGCGACGCTTGGCGCCGGCGCCGCGCATCGCGCGAATGGCCGAACGTAGGACCGTATTCACGGCTTCCGAAGAATCGAATACTTCAGCGACGTCGTCATCAAGATAAATCGGGGCGGAGAGTTTCATGCCGGCGAAGCGATTGCGTTTCATCGTGGCGTAGTCGAAGTCATAATGCGGCCGCAGTTCGTCCGCGAGTTCTTTAGAGGTTTTCTTCTTCATAGCGTTTGCGTTCGTCGCGGTCCGGAACCCGGGCACTAATAATGCGCACGATTTCCCCGCGCTCTGTAAAGCTTACCAAGAGAAGGCGGCCGACGCGTGATTGACCGATGATGATCTCGCGCCGCTCCTCTGCAGAATGTTCAGGATCATCACCGATCCGCGCCAACGGATCTTCGAACACAGACAGTGCTTCCGCAAAGCTGACATCGTGTTTTGCGAGGTTCTGCCTGGCCTTTGCCAAGCTCCAGACGAACGAGCGCCGCATCGATCCGAGGCTAGCATCGCCAACGTCTCGAGGATCGCTTGAGGTCACAATTTGTGACCTCAAGTTTCTGAACTCTACGGAATCGAACCCGGGAAAACATACGCCTGCAGGAGCGCGATCAATCCGATCACCGCCGCCCCGGCCACCGAATGCCACCACACTTTTCTGAAGATGGGGCCGAGCGCGTGCGCGCGCTCGTACGGATCGTCGTAGCAGGCGGCGCAGGCGACCATGATCGATTGCGCGTCGATCATCTTTCCCATGACGCCGCCGGTGGAGTTCGTGGCGACGATCAGCGTCTCACTCAAATGGAGCTGCTGCGCGGTGATCCGTTGCAGGCTGCCGAACAGCGCGTTGGACGCCGTGTCGGAGCCGGTCAGAAACACGCCGAGCCAGCCGAGGTAGGCGGCAAAGAACGGGTACATCACGCCAGCGGAAGTGAAGGCCAGGCCCAGGACGGCGTCCATCCCCGAGTAACGCGTGAGGAATCCGAGGCCGAGGACCTGCGCGATCACCAGCACGGGGATCTTCATGCGGCGCGCGGTGCGGACGAATGCCTCCTTCCATTGCGCGGCTGTTAGGCGCAGCGCGAGTCCGGAGAGAATCGCGGCGACGAACACGCCCGTCCCCGCCGTCGACAACCAATTCAAGGTGAACCTCGCCGCCTCGGGTTTCGCGTCTGGTTTGACGATCGGCGGCATCCGCTGCACGCGATTGTGCAGCGACGGCATATCCCACACCGGAAGGGAAAATGAGTTGAGCGTCTTCTTGAATGCAGGCATCCCCCACAATGCGCAGCAGAGAATGAGAATGGCCCACGGCGTCCACGCGAATATCGTCTTC
>QHVY01000064.1 GCA_003223695.1 Acidobacteriota bacterium | reverse complement strand
ATGTGATCGCCAGCGACCAGGAGACGAGCGTGACTGGTTGCGGCGACGTGAGTACGAGTGTCCACGTTCCCGCTCCTGATTTCCCTCGAAACGAATCGGGCGCACCGTTCGTGCCATCGGGTCCGATCAGGGTCACCTGCGCATCGCCGAGGATCGTGGTGTGAAGAGCAAGATTCGCAATCGGCCGGGAATCGGTGATGGTCAGTGTCAAGGCGTTGCTTTGAAACCACGTGACTTCGCCACGCGGCGGCAGCGCGCAACCCGTGGTGCCGAGGATGCCGCGTTTCGTCATGGCGGCGCAGATCGCTGGCACGTTCGCGCCACCGTTGAGGGCCCGGTCTGCGGCGAGAATCTTCTGCGCCATTTGCGCGTACGTCGTCCCGATCGGCACGCCGAACGTTCCCTCAAGCACGATCGTGTCGGTCGTGCGCTTTCCGATGGTCATGAAAATTTCGCGAAGGGCCGAGGACCATATCTCGCCGTTCTTGTGCTCCGTTCCGGGCGTGTCGCTGTTGACGAAGTCCACCATCGTCTTCGTGCTGTCGACGCGGCGAAGGCAATCCGCTCCGGCCGGATAACCGCACAACTGTCCAGAATCATCGTTCGCACAGCGCGCATCCCAATCACCGATGCAGAACGGATCGCGTCCGGACGGAACAGTCCCTTCGTAGTTGGATGAAAATGACCAGTAGTCACCGAAGCCTTCAGCCATCGCACGCGACTGTGATGACGATGTGCCGCCGAACGCGCCAGGAGCGATCGACTCCTGAATCGCATGCCCGAACTCGTGCAGCATGATGTCCGGATCCTCGGCATCATCGGTACCGCCATCGCCGAAGAAGATCTCCCCAACGCCCGGCGAGTCGACCACGAAAAATGAGTTGTCCGTTCCATTCACCGCGTGTGGATCGACCGGAATTGCGTACGGAACGATTCGGCGCGCACCTGTGAATCCGAGCGACTGAATGTACCGTTGCGAGTGATCGATGTGGTAGTAGGCGTTGACTTCCTCGAACTGTTCCTGACTGCGATCGAACACCAAGGACTGCGATGCGTCCGCGTGCGTCGTGAACGGCGCCTGTCGATCGACGATCTGCACATTCGGACCGGCGAGCATTCCTGATGGCGCCAGGTCCGGCAAATCGACAACGGAATATGCGGCGTCAGGTACAGCCGATGCAGCGTTGTTCTGGTCCTGCAGATCGGGACGATTCAGCTTCGCTACCGGATTGACTTCAAAGACGCGTCCCTGACTGGACCAGAAAAGCGGATCCGAGCGAATCAGTGCGCCGGTGAACGCATCGTAGTAATTCGCATAACGCCTCTGCGGCTGCTCGTCGACAACCACACGCGAAGCGAGCTTCGCTTCGCCGTTGATGTTGAGATATACGAGATCGCCAGCACGCGGTGGAGGTCCGCCGTCCTCGGCGGACATGGCCGCGTGGGACCGTGGCCCTCCACGGAGCGCGGCGAGGTGGTCTGTAACCGTGCGGATGCCGTCTCGCGAAATCGACTCGATTCGCTCGCCTCCAATGACCGGAATGCCGTCGATATACTGCTGATAATGCGTGTGCGTGCCGGTGAGCGATTCCCGCGTGTAGTCGACGCGAAGATCCTCTCCGAAAGCGAGTGAGGAGACTGAGAGCAGCAGGGCGAGCGCGCGCCACATGCGAGTTGGCGGCGAGAACCGGAGCGCGGCGTTAATTTATTGCGTGACCGCCTGCTCCTGTGGTTGCACCTCTGTTGCAGACTCGGGAACGCTGATTGTCGGAAGGGAGAAGTAGAACGTGGTGCCCGATCCTTCTTTGCTCTCCACCCAGATCGTGCCGCCATGGCGCTCGATGATCTGCCGCGTGATGTACAGACCGAGTCCCAGTCCGCCGTAGTTGGTCGAAGACACCTGCCGGCCGCGATGAAAGCGCTCGAAGACCTGCGTGAGCTCGTCGGTCGGGATGCCGATGCCGCGATCGGAAACCGAGGTGATGATCTGATCGCCGCGCTCTTCGACGTTGACGAAAATCTCGCTGCCTTCAGGTGAATACTTCACCGCATTCTCGAGAAGGTTCCCCAGGACTTGTTCGAGGCGGTCGCGATCGCCGCCGACGAACAAGCGTGAATTCGGCACATTCAGGTGGAACCTGCGGTCGCTGACTGCTGTGTGATGCCGGTGTACCAGATCGCGCACGAACGCGGACCAGTCGATCGGCTCATGGCGAATCTCCAGTCGTCCGGTCTCGAT
Source organism: Acidobacteriota bacterium (assembly GCA_003223695.1). Taxonomy (GTDB): domain Bacteria; phylum Acidobacteriota; class Thermoanaerobaculia; order Gp7-AA8; family Gp7-AA8; genus Gp7-AA10. The sequence goes on along the minus strand of QHVY01000064.1, from coordinate 3,433 downwards.
TCGTGACACGTCGAGCAGCTCCAGGATCAAGCGCGACATGCGATCGATCTGATCGAGCGCGATATCGAGGTACTCCTCAGAAGTGTCCAGATCGCGCTCGCGAATGAGCGTCTTTGCTAATTGCGTATAGCCCTTGATCGACGTGACCGGCGTGCGCAGTTCGTGCGATGCGATGGATAGGAACTCATCTTTCAGCCGCGACAAATCCTCGACCTTTCGCCGCGCTTCAACCTGTTCGGTATAGAGCTTCGCATTTTCGATGGCCAGCGCCGCGCGCTCCGCGAGCACTTCGGCGAGCGGCAATTTGTCGTCGGTCATTCGACGATCGAAATCATTTGCGGCAATCATCAGCGCGCCGTGCATCTCTCGTCGCGTGCGCAGCGGCAGGATGAGCAAGGACGCCAGTTGCATGGTCGGAGCGTGATACGAAGTGATGTTCTCCTGCACGCTGCCGCCGCCGACATTCGACATCAACGCGGGATAGCCGGTACTGACCACCTGACCGATGATGCCCTCACCGACGACGAGGGGCTGCCTGTAGACGTACGACCATGCAAGACCAATCGAGGCCATATCGCGGTGATAGATCGAAGCGACGCGAAGGTCATTCGAGCCGTCGGACTTCAGAACCACCGCCGACCAGTCGCCGAGGACTTCCGCGACGCGCTCGACGATCGCTTGATTGACCCAGTTTGGATCGATGTTCGATGAGAAGAACGCGCCGGCGTCGGCGAGGGTCTGCGCGCGCTCAGCCTGGAGCTGCATTTCCTCTTCGAAGTGTTGCCGCTCGGTGATATCGCGAAACGTGACGATCACTCCCGAGATCCTCCTGCCTTCCTTGAGCGGAGTGGCACTCACGGAGATCGCCGTCTCGTTGTTGTCCTGGACGACAATCATCGTCACGTCTTCGACGGACTTGCCTGTCGCCAACGCCTGTGCAGCCGGCAGCTCTTTGTCGTCGACCTCCTCCCCATTCTCATCGCGCAACCGATACACCTCGGCGTGTTTCGTGATGGGTACTCCGACTTGCGATTGTCCGAGAAGCTGCTGTCCTGCCGGATTGATAAAGACCGATTTTCCCTCGCGATCGATGAGCATGATGCCGTCGGACATGCCGGCGATCATCGTTTCCGTGCGGCGCATTTCGCGAGCGATCGATCCAAGGAGCGATTGCTCGATACGCCAGACTGTGTAGGCACCGACAACGACAACAACGATGCTGACGATCACCATCAGCAGCGTCAGGCCCTGCCGCAGCCCGGCGATCTGATCGAGCTGGATGTCCTGCTGTCGGTGATGCTGATCGGCGAGTGTTCCCGCGAAGTCAGACGTCGAGCGGCGCACTCGCGAAGCCTCGAGCATGTAAGCGTTCGCGTTCGCCGCTTTGCCTTCTTTCATCAACTGAATCTGCTGATCGGTGATGCTCTTGATGTCAGCAAACTCACGTCTCAGCGCAATAACGAGTTGCGAGTCCTGCCGCGAGGACGCAAGTTGCACCGCTGTGATGGATTGCTTATCGAAATCGCGGATAGCGTCGTCGTACTGCTGCAGAAATTGCGTCTGCTGCGTGAGCAGAAATCCTCGCGCCGCACCGATGAGTGTGACGATGTCCTGATCCATCTGCTGGACGGCGTCGATGAGCGGCTCTGAGCCGTGCACGATGCCGTATTCCTGTCGTTTTCCGGTCTGGAGAATCAGAATGGTAAGGGCCAGGCCGATGGCAACAAGAAGAGTGAGCACCGCAAAGGCGCCCCAAAGCGTCCGCCTTATAGTGGAGTCCATATCACTTCGGCCTTTGCGGACTGATGCAAAATCAAAGCCGCAACCGTGGTGAGCACAGCCATTCAAGCCTCGTCAACTCAGTCACTTGCAGGTCGGGAGTGATGGAATGACGAATGCAAAAGAACTTCGCAGGAGGACCACGATGGCACTAAGGCCGCTCCGCAATGCCACGATTACGTTCGGGCTGGTTTCGATTCCAGTCCGCTTCTATACGGCCACGAAATCGGAAGACATCCACTTCCACCTGCTGCACGAAAGCTGCGGCACACGAGTCAATCGCAAGTGGTGGTGTCCATACCACGAGAAGATCGTTTCGTCCGACGAGCTCATTCGCGGTTACGAAGTCAGCAAGGGGAAGTACGTCACGTTTACCGACGAGGAGATGGACACGCTCGAGACCGACGACAACCGGGCCCTCGACATCGCCGAGTTTGTCGATCTCAAAGAAATCGACCCCGTCTTTTTCGAGAAAGCCTACTTCCTCGGTCCAGCCCCCGGCGGAGGGAAGACTTACAACCTGCTCTCAACGGCGATGAAAAAACAGAATAAGGTCGGCGTGGCGCGGTGGGTCTCGTCAGGCAAAGAGCATCTTGTGGTGTTGCGTCCATTCGAGAAGGGACTCATTCTGCACACGATGTACTACGCCGATGAAGTGCGCGACTTCGGAGCCATCGACATCGAGCACGGAGCAATTCGGGATAAAGAAGTGCAGCTTGCAGAGATGCTGATCGACGAGCTAACCGAGGAGAAGTTCGATCCGATGCAGTTCCATGATGATTACCGCGGCCGACTGCTCGACCGCATCAAGGCCAAGGCTCAAGGCAAAGCGATCAAGGCGCCGGAGAAAGAAGAGGAAGAGGGCGGCGAAGTCATCGACATCATGGAAGCGCTGCGTCGCAGCCTCGAAGGCGGGCGGGCGGCCGCCGCACCACGCCATGGACGCGTTCGCAGAGCACCGCGCCGCGCAGCAGTGAAGGGAAACAAGACACGAACGCCCGTGCAGGCCCGCAAGCGAAAGGCTTCGTAACGAATGCCTGATCGGCTGAAAAAGTACCGCGAGATGCGCGACTTCGCGCAGACGCCCGAGCCAGCCGGCGGAAAACCGAAGAGCAAAGTGAAGTTGCCGATGTTCGTGATCCAGAAGCATGCAGCGACACGTTTGCACTACGACTTCCGGCTCGAGATGGAAGGCGTGCTCAAGTCGTGGGCCGTGCCCAAAGGACCGTCTTACGATCCGACCCAGAAGCGTCTGGCGATGATGACCGAGGATCATCCGTACGACTACGGATCATTCGAGGGCGTCATCCCCGAAGGAAATTACGGCGCCGGAAACGTGATCATCTGGGATACCGGGGAGTGGGAGTTCATCGAGCCAGGGGATGATCCGGTAAAAGCGGTGCAGCAGGGCAAACTCGCGTTTCGACTCTACGGCAAGAAGATGTTCGGCGAGTGGGCGCTGGTCAAGATGAAAGGGCGATCTCCGAAAGGGAACGAGTGGCTGCTGCTCAAGCACCGTGACAAATACGCGAATGCAAATGTCGACGTGACGGAAGTTGCGCCGCGATCCGTCGTGTCGAATCTCGATGTCGACGAAATCGGCGGCGAGCGGACGTGGATCAGTAACCGGCCGGCATCGTCACGACGTACGCCA
>QHVY01000063.1 GCA_003223695.1 Acidobacteriota bacterium | reverse complement strand
ACTCGGTGAGCGTCTTCGTGATCGCCTTCAGATTTTCGGCGCGATCGGTGACCACGAGCGCGTTGGTCGAGGGCTGAATGGAAATCGTTCCCTCTGAGCTCATCAGCGGCTTGATCATCGCCGCCGCCTTGTCAGCGTCTTTGTACTTGAAGCTGAATGTGCGAACGGAAAGCGACTTCGCGGCCGCGGCGACATCATCAGCAAATGCGAGGCTAGTCATCATCAGCAGCGCCGCGAAGAGAGTCAAAGCACGTTTCATAAATCCGCCGGCAGCGAATCGTCGAAGATCATGACCACCTGGACGTCGTTCTTTCCTTCGGACGGGACCTCGACGATCGTTGCGTTCTGAGACTGATACGTTTCAACTACGGGTTTCGTCGTTAGCACGTAGCGCCGGCTCTCAGCCGGCGCGGACCGGCTAAGAGCCGGTCCCACGTTCTGCCTGTTTTCGTACGCCACCCAGCCCGCCCCAATCGCCACTACGACTGCCGCCGCCGCGGCGAGGCGGCGTGGCGCCACGAGGACGCGCCGGGCGACCGATCCTTCTGCTTCCCGCAAGCGGACTTGGGCCATCACGTCTGCCGTGAACGCGTCGATCCCGCCGGGCGGCTCGAGCTCTTCGCCGCCAATCGCACGGAAGAAATTGTCCGGATCGACCGACACCGCGTACTCCAGGCACGCATCGCATTTGCGAAGATGCTCGAGCACTTCGGGCGTTCGGGTCGGCACGTTCGCGCGAAAGTTTTGGCAGGAGATCATGTGCGCTCCTCCCACAGCCGCGAGTATTCAGGGAAACGTTTTTTCAATTGCTGCTGCATCAGCTTGCGTGCGTTGAAGAGGTGATTGCGCACCGTCGATTCGCGGCAACCGAGGATCTTCGCGATTTCGGAAGACGGGAGGTCGTCCATCTCGCGCATGACGAAAATCGTTTTTTGCTTCGGAGAAAGAACGGACGACACAGCGTTGAAGACCTGCTCGATTTCTTTGCGCTGTACGATCACGCCCTGCTCGGCATCAGTGGATGTTTTCACCAGCCGGAGATTCGAATTCACGGCGTTCTCGCGCGACTGTTTGTTGCGCATGAAGTCGATCGCTACATTCGTCACGATGCGGTACAGCCACGTGTCGAATGCGTATGCGGGATCGTATTTCTCGAGGTTCTCCCAGAGCTTGATGAAGACGAGCTGGGCGATGTCCTTGGCGTCCTCAGCGTTTCCGATGATGCGGTAACAGAGGCTGTAGACCTTCGATGTTTTCCGCCGGACGAGGTGCTCGAAGGCTTCGCCATCGCCATCTCGGATGGTCCGAACGAGCTGCCGATCATCGGGTTCAACAGACTCTTTGGTCGGAATCATCAGGCGCAGTTCCGCAGCCATCGTGACATAAGTACGAGAACCGCTTTAAAAACGTCTACTGATGACAAAAACTGCCCCCGCCCGTAAAATCGGTCGAGTCTCTCTCTTTCTATGCGCGTTTTAGTCGTCGGGCAGGGGGCGCGGGAGCACGCGATCGCGTGGAAGCTTCGGCAGTCGCCTCTAGTCAAGGAAATCTATGCAGCGCCGGGAAATGCGGGCATCGCCCAAGTGGCGGACTGCGTCAATATCGGTGTCGCCGACATCATCGAGATCGCCGACTTTGCCGAGAAGCTCAAGATGGATCTCACCGTTGTCGGTCCCGAGCTTCCGCTGACCCTGGGCATCGTCGACGAGTTCAAAATGCGCGACCTGCCGATCTTCGGGCCGAGCCGGCTCGCTGCCGAGCTGGAGGGTTCGAAGGTCTTTTCCAAAGACTTCATGCGCAAGTACAAGATCCCGACCGCGGACGCGATCATCTGCAATTCGACCGATGAAGCAAAAGCGGCTTTGAAAAAAACTTCTTATCCCGCGGTGATCAAGGCCGAGGGTCTCGCCGGCGGCAAAGGTGTAGTGATCGTCAAGTCGGTGAAAGAGGCAGATGACTACCTGCATGTCATTTTCGACGATAAAAAGTTCGGCAACGCAGGAAATCGGATCCTCATTGAAGAGTACCTGACCGGCGAAGAAGTCTCGTTCATGGTCATCACCGACGGCAAAAAGTTCGCGCCACTCGCGCCGGCAAAGGACTACAAGAAAGCGTTCGACGGCGAAAGCGGACCTAACACGGGCGGGATGGGGGCGCACTCGCCCGCGGTGATTCTGAAGCCGGAGACGGCGGCTGAGATTGTGAAAACGATCATCATTCCGACGATTCACGGCATGGCCGAGGAAGGGCGGACGTACACGGGGTGTCTGTATGCGGGGCTGATGCTCACGCCGAAAGGTCCGCGCGTTCTGGAGTTCAATTGCCGCTTTGGCGATCCGGAAACGCAGGTGCAGATGCTGCGCCTCGAGGACGATCTCGCTGATTTGCTCCTCAGAGTGACCAGCGGCGACATGGGCGAAACGAAGCTGAATTGGAAGAAGGAAGCGGCCGCGTGCGTGGTGATCGCGGTCGATGGCTACCCTGATGACCACCTCAAGGGACAAGAGGTGGCCATCGATCCTATCGAAGACCCGAACATCGTCCTGTTTCATGCCGGGACCGTGAAGCGTGGAGGCAAGCTGCTGAACAACGCCGGACGCGTGATCAGCGTTTGCTCGCACGCATCGACGCTGTCCGAAGCGCTGGCGAAGGTGTATCAGGCGGCGCCGAAGATTCGGTTCGAGGGAGCGCGCTATCGTCGGGACATCGGCTATCGCGCGCTTGAGCAGCACAAACAGGCCGTGCGCGCATGAGCGGCCGTTGGGTCTGCGTCCTCATCGGGAGTGATTCCGACGCGCCGGCAATGGCAGACGCTTGTGCGACCCTCGACGAAGCGGGGATCGCTTACGACATGAAAGTCGCGTCCGCGCACCGCAGCCCCGAGCGAACGAAACAGCTGGTCACGGAAGCCGAACGCGATGGCGCGGCGATTTTCATCGCCGGCGCAAGCATGGCGGCGCACTTGCCCGGCGTGGTGGCGTCGTTCACCACCAAGCCTGTCATCGGCGTTCCTCTTCCGGGCAGCCCGCTTCAGGGCCTGGACGCTCTGCTGGCAGTGGTGCAGATGCCGCCGGGCGTCCCGGTCGCGACGGTGGCGATCGGCGGGGCGCACAACGCAGGAGTCCTCGCCGCCCAGATCATGGCCCTCGAAGATTCCGCGCTGGCCGCGCGTTTGAAAGAGCAGCGGTCGAAGATGGCTGCGAATGTCGCGGAGAAATCGAAAAAGGTCGAACGCTCCACGCGTTAGCCGTTGACCGTTGGCCGTTCGCCGATCGATTCGGCCAACGGCATACGGCGAACGGCGAACCTCATGCAGCATGCCCACGTCTCTCGAAAGCTCATCGTCGCGTCGATCGCCACGTTCGCCTTCGTTCTCCTCGAGCTCGCGGCGGGTTTTCTCGCCAACTCACTCGCGCTGATCAGCGACGCATTTCACAACTTCACTGACACGCTCGCGCTGCTGCTCGCGCTATTCGCCGTCCGGCTGGAACGGCGGCCCGCGAATACAGTCAAGTCGTATGGCTATCACCGCGCCGGCGTGCTCACGGCGTTTGTCAACGCGGGGACACTCGTGGCGTTCACGATCTTCATCTTCTTCGAAGCGTTCGAACGGCTGCGTGTGCCGAGGCCGGTGAATGCGACGTGGATGCTTGCGGTGGCTGCGGTCGCGCTGGTTCTCAATGCGGCGATTACGTGGTGGTTACGGCGTGAAGGTCGCTCCGATCTGAACATCCACAGCGCCGTGCTGCACATGCTCGGTGACGCAGTCTCGTCCGCAGGGATCATCATTGCCTCGGTTCTAATTCGCGTCACAGGGATGTCGATGTGGGATCCGGCGATGTCGATGCTCATCGGCGTCATGATTCTGTGGAGCAGTTGGGGCGTGCTGAAAGAAGCGCTGAATCTCCTGCTCGAAGGGACGCCTCAGGGAATCGATCCCGAGGCCGTCAGCCGTTCGCTGGCGGCAATCGAAGGTGTCCACGGCGTCCACCACCTCCACATCTGGGCCCTCGGCCGCTCCCGGCCGGCGCTCTCGTGTCATCTCATGGTCGGCGACGTACCGGTGAAGATGACCGGCACGCTGCTCGATCGGATCAACCGGATGCTCGAAGAGCAATACCAAATCGCACACACGACGATTCAATTCGAGTTTGCGAGCTGCGATGTCGATGACCCGTATTGCGTGCCGTACACAGCGCAGAACGATTACCGGTAAGCCTCCATTTTCAACGTTTGCCGCCCGCCGGTCGTAGTCCACACGAGTAACGGAGGAGCTAAGTAATGAGAAAAACTACTGTTGTGATTGCGGCTGCCGTCGCCCTGGTCGCCATGATTGCAGTGCCGATCGCGTTCGCCCAACACGCGCGCGGCATGCACGGCGAGGCGTTCGGCGGCCCGATGTTTCTTGGCCATCTGCAGCACCTGAAGCAGGAGCTGGGTCTGTCTGACCAGCAGGCCAGTGACATCAAAGCGGTGTTTGAGGATTTGCGGCAGCAGAATGCGCAGTACCGACAGTCGATGCACAGCACGATGCAACAGGTCGCGCAGATTCTGCTGAACAACCCGAACGATGTCGCCGCGGCGCAGGCTGTGATCGATGAGCAGACGAATGCCGAACGAACGATGAAAATCAACGCGCTCAACGCCGCATCGAAGGCGCTCAACGTGCTCACGCCGGATCAGCGGACGAAGCTCGCGACGATGGTTCAGGAGCACCTCGGGCGAATGAAGTAGTAGCGAATGGTTGCAGCCGGTGCTGTCGCGTGTGAGGGCCGGCTTAAGCCGGCCCCTACACCTCGGTTAATGTTCGCGCTGAAGTCGGAGGTTGACCGCACGCCAACAGAGACCGATCGGATCGAACAGCGCGCCATCGCCGCAGTCAAGAGCGGCGATGCCGCTTCGTACGACTACCTCGTGTCAAAATACATGAAACGGGTCGTATCGATCGCCTGGGGCATCGTCCGCAACGCGCACGACGCGGAGGACCTTGCGCAGGAAGCGTTCGTGAAAGCATTCCAGACGATCGAACGCTTCAAGTCGGGAGAACCGTTTGGGCCGTGGATCTATCGCATCGTCACGAATCTGTCACTCGACGTCGTCAAGCACCGGCAGCGTTTCCGGCACGAAGAGCTCCAGGAATCGCTGCCAGCGACGCGCGGCGATCGTGCCGATCTGCCCGCTGTGGTCAACGAGCTGGCGCGACGAATCGACGAGGCCATCGAAGCGTTGCCCGAGATGCAGCGCATCGTCGCGCGGCTGTATCTCGTGGAGCACTTCGAGCACTCGGAAATCGCAGCGATGACTTCGTTGAGCGAGGGAACGGTTCGCTCGCATCTTTCACTGGCGCGAGCGAAGCTGCGCGAGCGGCTTGCTGATTTATATGAGGGTCGTCATGACTGAAGACAAATTTTGGGACAGATTGCGCAGCGACGCCGCGCAGCTTCGATATACGCCGCATGATGATGTTTTGTGGACGCGGCTGACCGCGGGCATTCGCGATCGTATGCACAGCGAAGCGAGCGTCGCGCAGATGCTCGCCCGCTGGTTCCGCCCGATCATGGCGTCGTTCGCGATGCTGGCGCTCGTCGCCGCATTGAGCGTTACATGGATCGAGCGGCACGAAGCAGCATCCAGCGTGGAAACAATCGCATCGAACTCCGTGGAGATTACTCTTGACGGCGATACCTACAGCCTCGCCGAGTAGCACGCGCACGACCGCGGTGGTCGTTGTGATCGTCGCTTTCATCGCCGCACTCTTTGTCGGCGCGGCAGGCGACCGTCGCACCGGATCGTCGACCGTCTCGATCGCGAGCTACATCTCACGCCGCAGCAGAAGACGCAGGTGCAGCAGATCATCGACCGTCATCGCGTGCGCATCGACGCGGTGATGGGCGCCGTTCGTCCGCAAGTGCGTCAGGAGCTCGATGTGACGAACGCGGAAATCGAAAAGATTCTCACGCCCGATCAGCGTACTCAATTCGCGAAGATGCGGATGCGAATGCCGGGTGGGCGGCGCGGAATGGGGCCGCCGCCTCCTCCCTAGTGATCAGGATCGAGCCGCAGAAAAAACGAGCACGCTTTCTGCGTTTTCGAATCGACCCACACCGATCCGCCGTGCGCGGCGGCGAATTCGCGAACTTTGAACAATCCGCCTCCGGTGCGCTCGGCCGCCTGCGCATTCCAGACGAACCCTGATTCGAAAATCACGTGCTTCATGTGTTCGGGCACGAGTGGACCATTGTCCATGACGAAGAACAGCAGAATCGGCTTGCCCTTGTGATCCATCGGACGCACGCCGATGACCACCTCGCCACCTGCGGGAACGTAGTGCAGCGAATTATCCAGCAGCGTGCCGAGGGCGTCGGCGAGTTGGTCGTGGTGGCGATAACGCTCGTCGAAGTCGGACGCACTGACTTCCAGCTGGATCGATTTCAATTCTGCGAAAGTGATGAAGCGGTTCACAACGCTGCGGATCACATCCACCACTTTTGGAATGTCAGAAATCTGCGGCGGATCGTCGAACACCTGACGCAGCACGATCGCCGCGCCATTCGCAAACGGGACAATCGAAACGAGCATTTTCCGGTCGCGAACTGAAATGGTGGTCGAGGAAGGTCGCCGGAGATCGCCGAGTGGGATGCCGAGGGTTTGCTCGAGGTGGCGGGCGGTCGGAATTTCGCCGATCAGCTTCTTTAACTCGTCGGTGACAAATTTGATCGACCGATCATCTCCGACGATCGCCGCGGCGGCGCCGGCAGCGGTCAGAACACTGCTCATGCTCGCAATGGTTGAGGAAATCGTGTCCAGAGGGACGTTGATCATGGAGTGATTCATCCTATACATTCGCCGGCCGATGGACAACATCGTAGTGATTGGCGCCGGAACTATGGGAAACGGAATCGCGCACACGGCGGCCACGTCCGGCCTCTCGGTGACCCTGATCGATGTCGAGAAGCCGATCCTCGAGCGGGCCATGAGCACGATCTCTGCGAACCTTCAACGCGGGGTCGACAAAGGGCGGGTGTCGGCTGACGAGAAGCGGGCGGCGCTCGAGAGAATTCGAACCACGACGGACATGCAGGCAATTGCGGGGGCCGATATCGTGATCGAGGCGATCATCGAGAATCTCGCCGCAAAGAGCGGACTGTTCGAGAAGCTCGACCGCCTGACCAAGCCTGAATGCATCCTGGCATCGAACACGTCATCAATCTCGATCACGAAAATCGCCGCAGCCACTCGGCGGCCGGACAAAGTCATCGGTATGCACTTCATGAATCCCGTCCCGGTGATGCCCCTCGTTGAAGTCATTCGCGGCATGGCCACCTCGGACGACACGTATCAACGCGTGGAAGGCCTGGCAAAGCGAATGGGCAAAACTGCGATCGAGGTGAACGACTACCCGGGATTCATTTCCAATCGTGTGCTGATGCCCATGATCAACGAGGCGATCTTCGCGCTACACGAAGGCGTGGCCACTGCTCAGTCGATCGATGGAGTCATG
>QHVY01000062.1 GCA_003223695.1 Acidobacteriota bacterium | reverse complement strand
GCGCGGCACAACATGCAGGTCGCGTATTCCGGCGCCGGCCTGTGGCTGTCGGATGGCGCAACGAACGTCATGCCGATCGGCGATCGCGCCACTGTGCATCGCGCGTGGCGTCTGCACGTCAGTCACATCCGCCATTCACTGGTCAACGGCTTCTACCAGGGGTGGGATTTGAATCCGGCGCAACTGCCGACTCGATACGCAGCCGTTTACTCATTCTTCCTCGAAGGCCTCGGCACAGCGACTGAGCGTCTGCGCAATTTCATGCAGAAGGCGGGACAGGCGACGCTCGTCGGCGACGTATTCGACGATGCCGCCACCGGACAAGGGCTGCTCAATTATTTTCTGCGCGCGCTCAACTGCGGCGCGATCACCGAAAGCGAAGCGCTGTCGACCGGCCTAACGCTCGACGAGCTTCGCAGCCGGTCGTTCGTGAAGATTTTGCGCGGCCGGCGCGCAACTGCGGCCGGCCGGTGAGTTTTACCGCAGAGTGTCGTCGTTGCTGAGATCGCGGTCGTTGCGGGCCTCGAACTTCGCTTCCTTCGCTTCGAATTTGCCGAGTCCCACCTGCGCGCGGCCTTTCAGCTCATCGACTTTTCCGCCGAATTCGTGTCGTCGGTTGCCGGTGATCTTGCCCCACGCCTGCCTGATGCCGCCTTTGACCGTATTCAGAACGCCTTTTCCGGTGTGCTCAACGGAAGCCTCAGCAGCGACCTCAGCCGGAGTGCGACGGGGATCGTCATCGTTGTAAATGGCCATTGGTTGCTCCTTTCCGCAGGAATCAGAGCAACGGATATGCCGCAGCTAGGTATCTCGTAACAGCGGCACGGTCGCGCTTGCCGACTTCGCGCCACATCCGATTTATGAGCCGCGATAGGTCGAATACCCCCACGGGCTGAGCAGCAGAGGGACGTGGTAGTGCTGCTCGCCGTCATTCACATTGAAGATGATGACCGCTTCAGGAAAAAACGTCTCGACATGCCGTTCGCGAAAATATGTGCCGGTATCGAACGTCAATCGGTATGTCCCATTTTCGATAGGTTCGGGAGTGAGCGTGCTCAGCCGGCCATCTTCGTCTGTCTCGCCGTGGCCGACAGGGCCCCAGCTTCCGTCGCTCGATCGGCGCTCGAGCGTCACGAGCACGCCGGGCGCGGGTTTGCCGCGCGATATGTCGAGAATGTGTGTGGTGATGGCGCTCATGACACCAATTTCATCAACCGCAGTTTCGTAATCTTCAACTGCTGCTCCGCGGCGATTCGCAATTCCTGCTCCGGTTGATTTTGCAGCCGCTGCCTGGCCATCGACAACATTTCGTCGGCAGTTTTGCCAGTCGCGAAAACGATGAAGATGTGCCCGAAGCGTTTTTCGTACTCGCGATTCACTTCCACGAGCGAGCGCATTGTGTCGCTCGAAGCTGATGCCGCTCCTGCCTGCTCTTCCCGCGCCCACTCGGACCGCGGATTCTCCCCAATCCGCGGATGCGCCGCGAACGCTTCGCGCCAATCCTGCGGGTCGAGCTCCCACCAGATCGTCTCCGCGCCGGCGAGCAGCTCGCTGCCGCCATCGAATGGCCGCGATGCGAGCATCTGCCGCACCCATTCCGACGATCCGCAGCAGCTCCGCAGCTCGGCCTCTGCTTGCGCGCGCACGCGCGTGTTGATCCGCCGCGCTACTTCGCGCCACTTCGCATCGTCCGTCGCATGGCCGATTACGCGCAGCCGCGCAACGCCGCCGTCGGGATACACATTCAATCGAATTTCTTTCACCGGACCGGCATCGAGCAACTCATCGACGAAAACATGTCGAGTGTCAGGCAGCAACTTCGTGCGCGGGAGGACATCGTTGCCATCAACATCGATCGAACACGTGTCGGGATAGTTGCCTTTGAAATGAGAGGTATCGATCTCCACGCGCGAAATGTCCGCTTCGCATCCGAGCTGCACGATCACCCAATCGTTGCCTGGGCCGCGGCGCCGGCGCGTTTCCCAACCGTCGCTCATGCTGAGCGCCGGGCCGGGCATGATGAGGTTGTGTTTCGGCCCGAAAAACATGTCGCTGCACGTGAGTACCTGACCTCCGTGCTCGATTGCCGCAAGATCGAGCTCATTCTGCAGTCCCCCTTCGCGATGCCATTCGGGAACGACCTCGCCGTACACGCGCAGCCGCGCAACGCCGCCATCGGGATAAATGTGAAAGCGCAGATGCGTGAACGCATAGGGATTCTCGATGTTGAAGAAATTCTCGCTGTCGCCTTTGAGCTCCGATTTCGGCATGATCTCGAGCCACTCCGCTTTGAGGAGCGCGTCGGCGTCCGTCTCAGGCTTGAGCGAGCACGCCTCGAACGAGCAGTGCGAGGGAAAATTGCCGCGAAAGTAGCTCGTGTCGACGAGCACGCCCCGAATGACGCCCGGAACGCCGAGCCTGACGATGGCGAAATCGTGCCCCGCAGTTCGTTTGCGGCGGCTTTCCCAGCCGTCCATCCACTTACCGCGATCGGTATACACGCCCTCTTTCCAGTGAGGCTTCGCAGCCTTCAGCAGATTTTCTTTCGGCGCGAAAAAATCGTCCGTCGCGTAAAGCACGGAACCGCCGAGGCGCTCGGCGGCGAGGTCGACTAGCTCTTGCGTATCCATTGGCGAGAGACATTCACCACAGAGATCACAGAGAATGTCTCTGTGTCCTCTGTGGTGAAACTATTTTCGTATCCATTGACCCGACGGCGAACCAATTGCCCGTCCATCCTGCCACACCTTTCGCCCGCGCAGATGCGTCTCCTTCACCACGCCGCGCAATTCTTCGCCGGAGTACGGCGTGATTTTGTGACGATGCTGTACGACATCGGGCGTGACGCGGAACGATTCTTCGGGCGACCAGATGACCAGATCGGCATCGTAGCCGGGCTTGATCGCACCCTTCTCGAGGCCGGCGATCGCTGCCGGTCCTTGGCACATAAGACGCGCGATCGATTCGAGCTCGAGGCGTCCCTCGCTCCAGATGATCGGCAATCCAAACTGCAGCGATGAAATCCCGCCCCACGCACGCTCGACATTTCCATCTTGCAAATGCTTCAGCTCCGGCGCGCAGGGCGAGTGGTCGCTGACGATGCCTGCGAGCAGATCGTCTTCGATTCCGCGCCACAGCTCCTCGCGATTGGCGTGCTCGCGAATCGGCGGCGCGCATTTGAACTGTGGTGCGCCATCAGGGATCTTCTCGGCTTCGAAATGCAGATAGTGGGGCGTCGTTTCGGCAGTCAGCGGAATGCGATGATCGCGCGCGCGAAGAAGTATCTCCAGAGCGGCGGCTGACGAGAGATGAACGACGTGGGCGCGAGCGTGGGTGCGTTTCGCTGTTTGATACACGAGATCGATCGCCGCATCCTCCGCCTCGCTCGGTCGCGATTGCAGATACGCGCGATAGGACGCTCCTTTCGCAGTGCCGATGAATTGTGGCAGTTCCGCGTGGACGAGCAGCGGCGCGTTCGTGTCGCGCAGCTCCCGCATCGCAGCTTCGAGGCCGAGGTTGTCGAGAAATCCGAACTCGGCGACGCCGGAGTCAACGAGGAAACATTTGAATCCAAGCGCCCCTTCGCGCAACATCGGCTTCAGTTGTGAAAGATTGTCGGGAACAGCGCCGCCCCACAGACCGACGTCGACCCAGCACTTTCCTTCCATCGCCTGAGCTTTTGCCAGCAACGCGTCAACCGACGTCGTCGGCGGAATGCTGTTGAGCGGCATGTCGACGATCGTCGTCACCCCGCCCGCCGCTGCCGCCCGAGTCGCGCTCTCGAATCCTTCCCACTCCGTCCGCCCCGGCTCGTTGACATGCACGTGCGAGTCGACGAGTCCGGGCATGATCACGAGGTCGCCGTAATCGACGTCGGCCGGCTCTTCGAAATCGCCGACGCGTTCAATTTTTTCGCCGCGAATGTGGATCGTTGCCGGGCGCACGCCGCTCGGCGTGACCACTCTGCGGCTGCGCAGGATCATTTCAGCAGCACGCGTGCGATCTGATCGCTGATTTCACCCGCGGGATCGTTTGGGAGATCGGTGAGGTTGATGAGCACCGAGATGGTGAGATTCGCTTCGGGATACCACGCCAGGTTGGTGGTGTAGCCGAGGACGATTCCGGCGTGCCACACGCGGGGATGATTGTCGAGGGGATCGAGCAACAGTCCATAACCGTAGGACACGATCTCACCGCTCTTCAACGTGTACGGAGTCTTCATCTTCTGGTACGACTCCAGGCTCACGGCACGGCCGCTGACAAGCGCCTGGTTCCAGTGCACGAGATCAGTGGCTGTGGAGCAGATCCCGCCGGCCGCGAAAAGCAGCGACGGTTCGGCCGACTGCACCCGCTCAGCGGTCCCCGACAGCCGAACGTAACCCCACGGCAAGGGCGCATGGCAGAAGTCAGTCGATGTTAGGCCGAGCGGCAGGAAAAAGTTTTGCTCTGAATAGTGCGCATAGCTGTCGCCGGTGATCCGCTCGATGATGATGCCGAGAATGTAGTAATTCGAGTTGCTGTAGTACCAGGCCGTTCCGGGCGAGAAGAGCAGCGTCCTGCTGCTGATGAGAGCCAGAATCTGGCTCTCGCTCTTCGGCTCGTATGCATTCGTGATGAGCGGGAAGTAGTCGCGGATGCCGGAGGTATGGGTCAGCAGATGTTCGACGGTGACATTGGCGAATCCGGGATTGAGCTCCGGTACGAGCGCGATCGCTTTGTCGTCCAGTCGCAGCTGACCGCGTTCGACGAGCCGCATGATCCCTGCGGCGGTGAACTGTTTGGTGATCGATCCGATCCCATACACGGTTGCCGATGTGGCAGCGAGTTGCGCCGACACGTCGTCGAAGCCGTATGCTTTGGCGAAGAGCGTTTTGTCGCCGTATTGGATGGCGATGCTGATGCCCGGAATTCCGCTGGCAAGCGCCTGGCTCGCGATGGCATCAACGAAGGGGAACTCGGCCGGCGGTTGGACGGCGCGATGCCGTGAAGCGGCTTGTCCCGCCGCTCCAACGAAGATGAGTGCCGCCGCGACTACAGAGCGGAACTGGATCATGCGAGGGTGGGTGTGCGGCGGTACGCTGTTAGGCGCATCAGGATCTCTTCGCCGGTCGCCGGCGCGTTGATCTTCGGAATCGCGCCGTTCGAGACGTACGACAGAGCGTTCTTCACGGCCATGAAAACGGAGATACCGAGGAGCAGGGGCGGCTCACCGACGGCTTTGCTGGAGCGGAGGTTCACCGTATTTGCGTCGTTCTCGATCCAATCGACGTTGAAGACTTCCGGCAGATCCTGAATATTCGGAATCTTGTACGTGGTCGGCGAATGCGTCAACAGATCGCCGTCCGGCGTTCTTCGCAACTCTTCAGTCGTCAACCAGCCGACGCCCTGCACGAATGCGCCGGTCATCTGACCGCGATCGATTCCGGGGTTGATCGGCTTGCCGATGTCCATCAGCACGTCGCTGCGCAAAATGCGCATCATCCCCGTAAAGCGATCGATCTCCACCTCAGAGATCGCGCAGCCTTGCGTGAAGTAGAGGAACGGCGTGCCGCAGCCTTTGTCGATGTCCCAATCAATGCCCTGCGTGGAGTAAAAGCCGCGATCGCCGAGGCTCACGCGCTCGTGATAGGCGGTCTTGATGAGCTGACGCCACGGCAGATTGCGGCCGCGGTCGACTTCAGCGAGCCGCGCTTTGATCTTGCGGCAGGCATCGACGGCCGCACTGCCGTTGAGATCCGCCCCACTCGACGCTGCAGTCGCAGAGGTGTTGTTATTTTTCTCAGTCGATGTCGGCATGAGCACGACCGTGTCGGCATCGATGCCGAATTCGTCGGCGACTAGCTGGCGAATCTTCGTGTTGACACCCTGGCCCATCTCCGTCGCGCCGGTGGAGACCTGCACTGATCCGTCGAGATAGATGTTCACA
>QHVY01000497.1 GCA_003223695.1 Acidobacteriota bacterium | reverse complement strand
AGCTCGGAACCGATCTGCGCAAGGGGCACCTCAACGACGTCTCAGACAACTATTCGCGCGGATTCTGGACCTTCGGTGCGGTGTGCAATGGCACCAACTATGGGAGCGGAGTGGCAGCGTTCATGGCCGGCTGCGCGCAGCAGTACTGGAAGGGCTATGGTCCGTTCAACCTGAAGAACAACATCTGGGAAGCGAACGTATACGGGCAGGACGATTGGCGGCCGGTCGACAGCCTCACGCTGAACCTCGGTCTTCGCTACGAGCGCGTTGGCGCGCCGAAGGAAAAAGATCACAAAGTTGACTATCAGTACCGGACGAGCGATTACATCGATCCGCGCCTCGGATTTGCCTACACGCCGGATTGGGATCGCAATCGCTTCCTGCGTGCGCTGACCGGCGGCAGCGGAAAATTCTCAATCCGCGGCGGCTACGGAACGTTTCACGGCCGTCTCTTTCAGTCGATCTTCTCGCAAGGCGGCGCGAACGTTCGCTTCAATCCGCCGAATGCCGCGTTTTATCAACTGATCGGAGATTTCACCGGGCTGCGTGGCGCGAGTCCCTACAATGTTTCTGATCCGACGAATGGCTTTCAGTTCGTTCCCGGCCCGATTACAGGCCGCATCCCGGGGCTCACGATCATCAATCCCAATCTCAAGATGCCCGAATCGCGTCAGTTCAACCTCACGTTCGAGCGGCAGATCTTCTGGCAGTCGCGGCTGCGACTGAGTTACATCGGCACGCGCGCTGTCAACCTGCTGCAGTACACGTTCGATAATCTGCCCATCTCGCCGGTCTACGATCCGAGCAGTCCATTCAAAGTGGCCGCCGACTGGATGTGCGCCGGCACCGGCCAGACGATCAATGGAGTGAAGATCGCCACCACGGCGACGTGCCCCAACGCAGTTCCCATTGCCAATAATGAGATCAGCATCCGCGTCCCACGCACGAACGACCGGCGGCCAAACCCGAACGGCAGCACGAATTTGGTCGTGAATAACGGATCAAAGGCCTGGTACAACGCCGCACAACTCGAGTGGGAAACCGGGCTGTATCACGGTTTTCAGGGGCGAATGACGTATACGTTCAGTAAGGACATCGACGAGGGTTCCGAGGCGACGTTCGTCGGCACGGGCGACATCAATATCTTCCCGCCGAACGAAAGATACAAGAAGGGTTTATCCCGAATGGATAATCGCCACCGCTTCACGCTGGTCGGCACCTATGCGTTTCCGTGGTTTCAGAATCGCCGTGACGTCGTAGGAGCAGTTCTTGGCGGTTGGCAGATCTCTGCTGCGGCGCGCCTGGCCTCTTGCGGTCGACGTCGATTTCGATGGCGTTGGCAACGCGCGTCCGGTCGTTGTCGATCCGGCCTACAGCGGCGGCTGGCACGTCAGCTATCCCGGAGGTTCGCAGCAAAAAGTTCCTAAGTCCGCGTTCCGACACCCACAATACGGCGACACGTACGCCGACTTCATCGGCCGCAACACCTACTACACCGACGGTGTGAAGAACGTCGATTTCGGCCTCTACAAGACGTTCGAAATTGCGCGCGGCTACGCAGTGATGTTTCGCCTCGACGCCTTCAATGTTTTCAACCAGGTGACGTGGTGGTACCCCGATAACAATTTCAACAGCCCAACATTCATGAAGCTCACGGCCACGAACTACACACCGCGAACTCTGCAGGCCGGCGTGCGCTTCCTCTACTGATTTGACCGGAGAGCGGCCGTCTCGGCCGCAGTGATCGGGCGTCTCGCTCGATCACTCATCACGGCTCGCCGAGCGAGACGCTCGGCGAGTGCGGGCGAGACACCCGCTCTCCTTGACAAATCGCTCCTGCCGACGTACTGTATTAGACACCTAATACATTAGAACAGGAGTGGTCATGAAGAACATCGCTGCTGCGGCTGTACTCTCCTTCTTTGCACTCGGTGCATACAACCCGACCGACGCCGAACGCGCCCGCTGGACGATGTTCGACATGCGAAGCTGGAAAACAGCGTTCGACGCGTACAAAAGCGATCACGGCCAATATCCGAGCGTGAACTCGTTAGAGCAAGCTCGCTTGGCGGTCGAACCGCTGTACATCAAACGCGCGCCCATGACCGACGCGTGGGGCAATTCATATCGGATCGAATCTGATGGCAAATCGTTCCGCGTGGTCAGCGCAGGCGCTGACGGCATTTTCCAGGCGGATACCTCCGCCCGTGGAGTCCTGCAGTCATTCAACGACGACGCGGTGATCAACGAAAGTGGCAAATGGCTGTTCCGCTACTGGGAAATGAAATAGATGTTCACGATCAATCCGGCAGATCCCGCTCCGATCTGGAAGCAAATCGAGGAAGGCATGCGACGACTCATCGCCCTCGGCGCCCTCAAACCTGGCGCGCCGGTGCCATCGATGCGCGATCTCGCGCGCGACCTGCGCGTGAATCCGAACACCGTCTCGCGCGCCTACCAGCGGCTGACCGAGGGTGGGGTGCTGTCGGTGAGGCGGGGGGAGGGGACGTTCGTCGCCGACCAGCCGGCGCAACCGAGGAAGTCGGAGAAGCACGAGATGCTGCGGGATGCGGCGCTGCGCTACGTAAGCGCGGTGGTGGCCGCCGGCGCCGAGTTGAAGGAAGCGATCGAAGCCGTTGAAGCGGCATACGAAAAACTG
>QHVY01000061.1 GCA_003223695.1 Acidobacteriota bacterium | reverse complement strand
TTGCATCACACGCAAAACTGGAGTTGGCAGTTTCCTTGAAATGGCTGAGCTTCGTGAGCGTACCTGAGTTGGTACAAGTCACGGCAGAGGACGGCGAGCCCCGCGATCTCGCGATCATGCTCACTGGCGGCGGGGCTCGTGCCGCTTATCAGGTCGGCCTTTTGAGAGGCTTGGCGCGGCACTTTCCTCATTTGCGATTCCAGATCATTACCGGTGTCTCGGCCGGCGCAATCAACGCTGTATTCCTCGCTTCGACAAATGACGGCCTGACCGACGCAGTGGACAGATTGTCGAAGCTTTGGTGCGACCTTCGATGTCACCACGTCTTCCGGCCTAACTACACGGCGCTCTTTCCGTTCCGGGGCGCAATCAAGAGTATTTTCCCCGGGCGCATCCCTGGCGGTCCGCACGGTCTCTTCAACCCTGCTCCGCTTGCCAGTCTGCTGCGGCGTCTGTTCAGTTGTCCAATTCGCCGCATGCCAATCGACGGCATTCGCCGAAACCTCGAGCTCGGGAAAATCAAATCGGTCGCTCTCGTCGCGCTCGATTACTCGACCGGACAGAGCGTACGGTGGGTGCAGGGCCGAAACATCGATGTTTTCGAGGGCCCGAACCGCCGCGTGGCCCGCGCCGACCTCACGGTCGAGCACATCCTCGCATCCGCGGCGCTGCCCTTCGTCTTTCCCGCGGTGCGGATCGGCGAGAGCTGGTACGGAGATGGTGGGATCCGCCTCTCCGCCCCACTTTCTCCCGCCGTCCACCTCGGCGCCAGCCGCATTCTGGCGATGTCGACCGGCTATCAGCGCACGCCAGACGAGGCGAGCACTCCTGTCGTGGAGGGTTATCCGCCCGCTGCGCAGATCATCGGCCAGCTCGTGAACGCAATCTTCCTCGATGTCATCGACGAGGACGTCACGCGAATGGAGCGCATCAATGATCTGATCCGGCAGATCCCACCCGAGCGTCGCGACGGAATGAAGCCCATCGATCTGTTCGTGCTCCGGCCGTCACGCGACATCGGAAAACTCGCCGCCGAGTATCAACGCTATCTGCCGCGCAGCGTGAAGTTGTTCACGCGCGCGTTGGGCGCCCATGAGACCGAGTCGCCTGACGTCATCTCCATGTTGATGTTCGAGCCGAACTACATGCGCCTGCTGATCGAAACCGGGGAAAAAGATGTCGAAGCTCGCCTGCCCGAGCTCACGACGTTTCTCGGCGAGAACATCCGCCAGATGATCACTCGAGTGTAGACTTTGCGATAATACGGATAATCGTGTCCAACACGACGTCCAATGGCGCTGCTACAACTCGAGCTCCTCGGTGATCTCCAGATGCGATCCGCGTCCGGATCGCTGTTCACGATTTCTGCGAAAAAGTCTCAGGCGCTCATCGCTTATCTCGGCGTGAAGCCTTCGCAGCGCGTTTCGCGCGAGAAAATCGCGATGCTGCTCTGGAGCAGCACCGGACCCGATCAGGCGCGGCAGAGCCTTCGGCAGACGCTCTCCACGCTGCGCAAGGAGCTTGGCCAACTCTCCCCCGACGAAAAAATTCTCATCGAGGAAAACGATCTCCTCGGACTCGATGAATCGCTGGTGTCGTGCGACGTCGCGGCGTTCGAATCGCTCGTCGCAGCGGGGACGGAAGAGTCGCTGACGAAAGCGTCGCATCTGTATCGCGGTGATTTGCTCGACGGTTTTCAAATCAACGAAGAGCGTTTCGACCAGTGGGTGATCGCAGAGCGCGACCGGCTGCATCGCATGGCCCTGCGCGGTCACATGCAACTCCTGGAGATGCAATCGCGAAGAGGGGCGATCGACGAAGCGATCGCCACCGCTCAGCGCTCGCTGCGCATCGACATTCTTCAGGAGCCTGTCCACCGCACTCTGATGCGGCTCTACATGCAGAGCGGCGATCTGGTCAACGCGCTGCAACAGTACGAGACGGCCGCGAAAGTGCTCAAACGCGAGCTGCGCATCGAGCCCGACGCCGAGACGAAAGCTCTCCATCGCGAGATCACGCAGCTCCGCGCGAAAACGAGCGCGCAGGGTGTGAGCGCCGAGGATGCGCGAAAGAACGTGCTGATCGTGGAGGACAACGTTCTCAATCGCGAGCTCACCACCGCGCTGCTGAAAGGTGCCGGCTACAACGTGTTGGTAGCGAAGGATGGCGCCGAAGCGCTGATGTTGATCGGAAGATCACGAGTGGACCTCATGCTTCTCGATGTCGACCTTCCCTACATCGATGGACACAGTCTTTTGCAGGCTGTTCACGACAACGGTCTGGAGATCCCGGCGATCTTTATCTCCGGCCTGCCGGGCGAGGAAGTCGAGTTGAAGGCATTCCAAGTGGGTGCGACCGACTTCATTCGCAAGCCGGTGAAAAACAATGTACTTCTTGCGCGGGTGGCGAAGGTACTGAAGCTCGATCGCTGAGCTTGCTTTGTCCGATCAGCGGCCATAGATTGCCGCTATGAGCCGCGAAGAAAGACTTCTGATCGTCGAAGACAATCCACTGATCGCCGCGGCCATCGAAAAGGCCGGAGAGCGCCTCAACATGCGCGCCGATGTGGCAACGGACGGCTGGGAAGCGATCGAAAAACTTCGCAGCGAAGAGTACGCGGCGATCGTGATCGATACCGATCTGCCGCGCCACAGCGGCTACGGCGTGATTACGTTCCTGCGGCAGGAAAACGGCGAAGATCTGACAAACGTCGTGCTGATGACCAGCGCCGACCCGGCGGCTGTGCGCCACCGCACGAGCGAGCATCTCCGGGTCATCGACAGGACGGATGAAGTCGACGACATTGCCGCGGCGCTAATCGGTACGGGGCGCTCGTAATAGTCGCCGTCGAGCCATCGCCAGCCGTCGCACGCCCTCGAGAATCTCCGCTCGATCGAGAGCGGCAAATCCGAGGCGGGCAAACGGACGCGATCTGCCGTTCGCGGCGAACGTGGGGGCGGTGGCGATCACGGCGCCGCACCGTCGCGCCTCATCCGCCCAGTCATCGATATCGATCGCGTCATCGGATCTGACCCACAACGCAATTCCGCCGGCGGGTACCTCAAACGTCAGCGAGTCACCAAATGTGCGGCGCAGCGACTGCGCGAGGATGTCGCGACGGGCACGATACTCGCGCCGCGCGCGTCGAACGGCGCGCTGAATTTCACCCTGCTCCATCAGCTCCGCGAGTGCGAATTCGAGAACGCGATCGCCTTGTACATCGATGTGCAGGCGGTGCGCGATTACCGCGCGCAGAAGCAGGCGCGGTGCGACCACATACCCGACACGAAGCGCAGGCGCCACAACCTTGGAAAGCGTTCCGATGTAGGCGACAACACCCCAGCGATCTGCGCTTGCGAGCGGCAGCACCGGCGGTTCGTCATAATGAAATTCGTGATCGTAATCCTCTTCGAAGATTGCGAAGCGATGCGTGCGCGCGAGGTCGAGTAAGCGAAGACGTCTCGCCGCTGAGAGTGTCACTGTCGTCGGGAACTGATGATGCGGCGTGACGTGAATGGCGCGAAGATTCCCGAGTTTCGCGAGTTGCGCAATCGGCTCGATCTTCACCCCTTCCGCGTCGAGAGGAATGGCAACGATCCGCGCGCCCATCACGCGAAACGTTTCCAGTGCCGGGCGATAGGTCAGCTCTTCGACGGCAATGATGTCTCCCGGCCGGATGAGCGCACGGGCAAGAAGCGCCGTTGCCATCTGGCTGCCGCGGGTGATGCAGATATCGTCTGCGCTCGCCGCGATTGCGCGAGTCGAAGCAAGCATTTTCGCGATCGCCTCTCGCAGCCGTTCATGTCCCTGCGGTCTGCCGTAACCGAGCAGAGTGGCCGGCGCACTGCGAAGCGCGCGTCGATACGCGCGGCCAATCAGCTCGGCCGGCGCGAGTCGAACGTCGGGGCGGTTCGGCGCGAACAGCAATGCGCCCGCGGGCACGTTGTAGGGCAACTCACCAGGCGGAGATGGCGGCACATCGAATCCAGCTCGCGCCGGAACTCCCTCGTGTGTGGGCGCGCGCGAGCTGAGCTCCGGCAGCTCGGGAGAAACCATTGTGCCGCGCGCCGGACGGGTCGCGATCCATCCTTCGGCCAACAGTTCGTCGTACGCGGCGAGCACCGTGAGACGCTGGACGCCTAGAATTCGCGCAAGCGTGCGCGTGCCGGGCAACGCGTCGCTGGGACGCAGCCGCCCGCGGCGGATGTCGTTCGTGACAGCCTGCGCGATCTGCCGGTACAGCGGTACATCGCTGCGCCGGTCGAGCTCCAGTGCCAGGTCCCAGCGAGCCATCTGGTCTATTCAATTAGAGCATAACTGGATCTTTTGTATGCTCCAGTATGAACCGATCATTTGTCCATGCAGCGCGTCCTGGCGATTGCCGGCAGTCTCCGGCGGGATTCGTACAACAAATCGCTCCTTCGCGCTGGGTGTCGAGTAGCCCCGCAGGCTATGCAAATCTCTATTTACGATGATCTGGAGCTCGTGCCATTGTTCAACGAAGATCTCGCTGCCGCCGACGCTGTGCATCATCTGCGGACAGCAGTCGCCGCCGCCGATGGCCTCCTCATCGCGACGCCGGAATACAACTGGTCCATCCCTGGAGTGCTGAAAAACGCGATCGATTGGTTATCGCGGCCGCTTCCCGAGGAAGTGTTGATCGGCAAACCGGTCGCGATCATCGGCGTCACGCCGGGGCGTGGTGCAACGCGCCTTGCGCAGGCTGCACTCCGGCAGGTCCTCGCCGCGACGGAATCGCGCGTCATGCCCGCTCCATCATTGTTTATCCAACAAGCGTCGGCAGCATTCGACTCGAGCGGTGAGCTGGTCGACGACGCGTATCGAACGCAGCTCTCGAATGTTCTCGCCGCATTCAGCATATGGCTCGCACGTTTCTAACCGGATTCCTCCTCGGTTGGTCCGTCGCCTGGCCGCCGGGGCCGATCAACGCGGAGGCCATTCGTCGCGGTCTCACCCGCGGATTCTGGGCGGCCTATCTCGTGGTCATCGGCGGCTGCGCCGGTGACGCGACCTGGGCGGTGCTCGCGAGTCTGGCAGCAGACCGCCTTCGCGGCCCGCGCGTTCAGCTCTATCTCGGAGTGCTCAGCGTCGTGCTGCTCATCTTTCTTGCGCTGATTTTCTTCCGCGGTGCCTGGCGAGAGTGCCGGCATCAGGCGCACAGCATCGCAAGGAGTCGTTCAGGCTCCAGTTTCCTCGTCGGCCTCACGCTCGCGCTCACGAGCCCGTGGAGCATTGCGTTCTGGATTGCCGTGGTCGGACAGACTCAAGGTTTCACTCGGAGCTTCGCAACGTCACTGCTCTTCGTGGCGGCGGTTGTCGTCGGCGCCGCGACATGGGGCCTCTTCCTCTCAACCACCGCCGGGCGCCTCGGCAAGCGCCTTCAGAGCCCGTGGTGGGGAATCGCAACACAGTTTCTGACCGGCTTGCTCATGCTCGCGTTCGCGATTCGAACGGCGATGCGGCTACGCGTTGCCTAGCCAGTCGTCGCGCTGCCCCTCAAAAGGAATCGCCAGTAGTTTTCCGGTCGTCAGTGGTTCTTTCCATGCGGGCACGCCGATTGTGATCGACTCCTGCGGCACACCGTACACAAACGTGCGGTGCAACATGTCCCAGCATGTGAAGAGACTTGACCAGTTGCTCTGCGTCTCTTCTTCGCGATCGGAATGATGGATGCCGTGCATGCGCGGCGTGACAATGAATCGAACGAGTTGCGCGTCGGCGTCAGAAGTCAATTCGATGTTCGAGTGGTGAAAAAGAATCGACACGAGCAGCATTCGTTGCCACCACGCCAGCGCTTCGGCATCGACACCGAGAAATCGGACCTGCGCGGCGCGGAAAAACGCGGCGAGCGCCATCTCGCCGAAATGAAAACGCAGCGCCGTCGATGCGTCGAGATCGCGATCGATGTGATGCACGAGATGAAAGCGCCAGAGCGGCGGCGCCACGTGATTCAGCCAGTGCCACCACCACAGCGTGTAATCGAGCAGCAAAACGCCGGCAACGAGATATTGAGGAGACCGAGGCGCCGCTCGGTCGTCCGCCGCAGCACGGGATCGACGAGTGGCTTCTGCAGCGCGGCTGTGATCACTGCAGTCAGTCCGCCCATTGCGACATTGCGTCGGAGGCGAAGAGATTCGGGTTCCACTCGGCGGCGCAGCGGCCGTTTTCGCTCGGCGATCACAATCGCCGCGAACGCCGTCGCAACGAGCGCCGGCGTGAACCACTTCTTCACGATCCCACCGCGCGAATGATCGCCTCCGCCGAGCGCTCGACATCCTTCTCGCTGGTCGCCCAGTTCGAGACCGAGATGCGCATCGCGGCCATGCCGTGCCACGTCGTTCCCGCCATCCAGCACGTTCCATCCTGCTGCGCGCGGGTGATGACGCGCCGCGTCATCTCGTCGTCATCACCGAAGCGAACCAGGACCTGATTGAGTACGACATCATTGAGAACGCGTGCCTTCGGCTCACGACGAAGCAGATCGGCCATCTGACGGGCACGCGCGCAGAGTCGGTCCACGAGCGACTCGACTCCGGCGCGACCGAGATGTCGAAGCGCAGCGTAGACGGTGATTCCGCGTCCTCGGCGCGAGAACTCGGGAACCCAATCGAATGGATCGCGCTCCGCGCCGGCAGTCTGCTCCAGATATTCGGCGCTGAGGGTCATCGACGCGCGATGCGCTGCGGAATCGCGCACGATCACGATGCCGTTGTCGTACGGCACGTTCAGCCACTTGTGCGCGTCGGTCGCCCACGAATCGGCGAGCTCCGCGCCATCGAGCAGCGGCCGGCGATCGCGGCTGGCGCGTCCCCACAATCCGAACGCGCCATCGATGTGCAGCCATGCGCTCCGATCGCGCGTGATTTCACCGAGTTCGCGGAGCGGATCGACCGAACCGGTATTCACATTGCCTGCTTGCGCGCAGACGATGGTCGGTCCGCTCAAATCGCTCAACGTCCGGCGCAAAGCGTCCGCGCGAATTCTCCCCTGTTCGTCCGTGTCGACGATGTGCAGCGTGCGTGTGCCGAATCCTAGGAGCCGGAGCGATGAGTAGATGGTGATGTGCGCTTCGGCACCAATGACCATGTTGACCGCCGGCGCGCCGATCATGCCCTGCTCCTCGACGTTGTATCCGGCGCGGCGCAACACGGCATCACGTGCCGCGGCGAGCGCAGTGAAGTTGGCCATCTGGCCGCCGGTCACGAATCCGACGCTCGCCGTTCGCGGCAAGTCGAAAAGATCGAGGAGCCATTCGCGCGCGACCTCTTCGATCACCGACACAGCCGGCGAGGTCACGAAGATGC
>QHVY01000496.1 GCA_003223695.1 Acidobacteriota bacterium | reverse complement strand
ATCGCGTATGGAAAGCCGTTCGCGTCAAGGCCGACGCCGGAGAGAATGAACGGCGCATCCTGCGTCCCGCCATTCGCGCTCTTCGTGAACTGCACGCCGTTGAGGACGTTGACGACCGGCTCGGTGAAGACGACCTGCGGCAAGACATTGAGCGGCACGCCGAACTCGTTAGGCTTCGGCACGAGCTTCTTCGTGATCCAGTCGGGAGCCACGCCCTGCAGGCTCACGCCGTTGCTGCCGCCTTCCGCGACAACGAGGAACGTCGATTCCGCTACCACCGCAGGGCCGGATTGGAGCGGATTCACGATCGTCGCTTTGATCGAATACTTTCCGGCTGCCGTCGCCGAGTACGGGTTGGCGATGATGAAATCCATCAGCGGCGTTTTGCCGAGCGATTGATCGTCTCGCTTGACCTGGAACTCTTCGCCGTTGACGGACGCGCTCGTGACTTCACCCGATGCGCCGCTCTTGAACTTGAAGCCGATCACGAGAGTGGTGTTGGTCGTGGTGATTCCATTGATATCGACGCGCTGCAGATCGTTCGTCAACCTCATCACCCGAATCTCGACCTCGGGCGAGACCGGAACCTGCAGCGGCGGGAACGTGATGTTGGCATTAGCCACGTTTCGATACTTTTGGATCAGCTGTGTGAAGAACGTCTTCGAATCGAGCGGATTGGCTTCGAATGCCGTGACGGTGACCGCGCGGCCGTCAGGCATGTGGCCATTGACTCGCACAGTTCCACCGGTGTAGCGCCAATCCCAGAGCGCGAAACGGCCGTCTTTCTGGCTTCGCGCGAAGACGCCCGGAGTGCTGCCGTTCTCCCAGAACACGGCACCGCTCTCATCGACCGCGGAGATCATCGCCCCTTCGACCGGCACATACTCGGGCTCCGGCTTATCGGGAACGTAGCGAATCTCGTAGGCTGTGCCGAGGAGTGCGCCCGGGAGAGGAATCCCCGGGAGTTGTGACTCCCAAGTCCACATGAGCATCATGTTGACGATCGCGCCGACACCGAAACCGATCGCCTGGGTTTGGGTGGCTATGTTCCAGCTATCGGCGGAATCGCCCCAGCCACTCCACGGGGGCGAGGCGGTCTCGATCTTTCCTTCGGCATTCGGGAAAGCGTGATCGACCGTCTCGAAGTCGACGCGGCCGTTTGGACCGGTGACGCGCCGGACGACGTAGAAGAACGCGCCGTCAGGAGCGTCGGCCGGCCGCGGGAAGATGAGCTTTCCTTCCTTCTGCAGCGTCGGTTTCTGTTCCGAGGTGATGCGCAGTCCGGTGCCGAAGTGCGCTTCCGGCCACGGCGGTCTCTCCGAGAAAACTTCGGGGCCAAACGATTCGACTTTGAACACTGCTCCTTGCGCGTTCACCGCCAGCAATGACGGCTCCTTCAGCGGCGAGTTGCAGTCGGCGCGAGCCCG
>QHVY01000490.1 GCA_003223695.1 Acidobacteriota bacterium | reverse complement strand
CCTGTGCCACGCGGCCGCCGATGCGGTCGCGAAGCGGCTCGAGAATGTCGCCCCCTTCCATGATCGGCATGACGGTGATGCCGTCGAAGGTGTTGCAGTCCTGTTCGGTGACGATGACGTCCTGCGCCACGTCGACCAGGCGACGCGTGAGGTAGCCCGAGTCGGCGGTCTTGAGCGCCGTGTCGGCCAGACCTTTGCGCGCGCCGTGCGTGGAGATGAAGTACTGCAGCACCGACAAACCCTCGCGGAAGTTCGCGGTGATCGGTGTCTCGATGACTTCGCCCGACGGCTTGGACATCAGACCGCGCATGCCGGCGAGCTGACGGACTTGCTCTTTGGATCCTCGAGCGCCGGAGTCGGCCATCATGAAGATCGGATTGAACTCTTTGCGATCGGCCTCTGCGCGGGCCATCTCGGAGAACATCTCGTCGGACACCTGCTCGGTGGCGCGATGCCAGATGTCGATGATCTTGTTGTGGCGCTCGCCGGTAGTGATCGCGCCGTCGAGACGCTGGCGCTCGACTTCCAGCACGTTCTTACGTGCAGTGTCGACGATCTCACCTTTCTTCGACGGAATGACCATGTCGTCGACGCCGATGGAGATGCCGGCCTTGGTGGCATACAGGAATCCGAGCTCCTTGAGCTCATCGAGCAACTTTACAGTCAGATCGTTGCCGTAGTTGAGGAAGCAGTAGTTGACCAGCTCCTGCAGACCTTTCTTCTTCATCAGGCCGTTGATGTACGGGATCTCCTCCGGCAGATGCATGTTGAAGATGACGCGGCCGACGGTGGTCTCGATCGTCTTGCGCTCCACATCCTGCACTTCGGCGTGGACGACATCCTGATCGTTGAAGTGCTTTGTGAGATCGATCAGCTTGCCGCTGACGCGGACCTTGATCGGCGTGAGCAGCTCGACTTCCTGCGCCTGCAGCGCGATCAGCACTTCGTTGAAGCTGCCGAACGCCTTGCCTTCGCCCTTCGCGGCCTTCTTCTCTTTCGTCAGGTAGTAGCAGCCGAGGACCAGGTCCTGTGACGGGACGGCGAGAGGCTTGCCGTTGGCGGGCGACAGAATGTTGTTCGACGCCAGCATCAGGATCTGCGACTCGACCTGCGCTTTGGGCGACAGCGGCACATGCACGGCCATCTGATCGCCGTCGAAGTCAGCGTTGAACGCGGTGCAGACGAGCGGATGAATCTTGATCGCCTTACCTTCGACCAGCAGCGGCTCGAATGCCTGGATGCCGAGGCGATGGAGCGTCGGAGCGCGGTTCAGCAGAACCGGATGCTCTTTGATGACTTCTTCGAGCGCATCCCACACCTCGTTGGTCTGCAGCTCGACCATCTCCTTGGCGGCCTTGATCGTGCCGACGAGGCCCTTCGCTTCGAGGCGGTTGTAGATGAATGGCTTGAATAGCTCGAGAGCCATCTTCTTCGGCAGACCGCACTGATGCAGCTTCAGCTCGGGGCCGACCACGATGACCGAGCTTCAGCGGACGATTGTTCGAGCCCTTCAGCACACGGCCGCGGCGGCCGTTGTCGAAGAGCGCGTCGACCGCTTCCTGCAGCATGCGCTTCTCGTTGCGCACGATGACATCAGGCGCGCGAAGCTCGAGCAGCTTCTTCAGGCGGTTGTTGCGGTTGATGACGCGGCGATAAAGGTCATTGAGGTCCGACGTGGCGAAGCGGCCGCCGTCGAGTGGAACGAGCGGGCGCAACTCGGGCGGAATCACCGGAATCACGTCGAGGATCATCCACTCCGGATGATGACCCGACTTGCGGAAAGCGTCGACGACTTTGAGCCGCTTCGCCGCTTTCAGCTTTTTGATCTGCGAGGTCTCAGTGCGCATGATGAGGCGCAGCTCGTCGGAGAGCTCCTCCACCGTCACCCTCTTCAAGAGCTCCTTGATCGCCTCGGCGCCCATCTTGGCGACAAATACATCACCATATTGTGTACGAAGCTCGCGATAGCGCTCTTCGGTCAGCAGCTCTTTCTCGTTGAGCGTGCCGGTGAGGTCGCCTGAGTCGATGACCACATACGACTCGAAATAAAGGATGCGCTCGAGGTCGCGCAGAGAAATATCGAGCAGATGTCCGATGCGGCTTGGCAGTCCTTTGAAGAACCACACATGCGACACGGGCGAGGCGAGCTCGATGTGTCCCATGCGCTCGCGGCGCACTTTCGACTTCGTGACTTCGACGCCGCACTTGTCGCAAATGACTCCGCGATGCTTCATGCGCTTGTACTTGCCGCAGAGGCATTCCCAATCGGTGATCGGGCCGAAGATCTTCGCGCAGAACAGACCGTCGCGCTCCGGCTTGAAGGTGCGGTAGTTGATCGTCTCCGGCTTGGTCACTTCGCCGTACGACCACGACCGGATCTTCTCCGGAGAAGCGAGGCTGATCTTGATGGCGTTGAAATCGTTGATCGCCTGGGATCTTGCTGGCTGGAACAGTGCGTTAAATGATTCCAATGTTTTGTTCCTCCATTTCAGTGTGGTGGCGGGCTCTCAGCCCGCCGTGCCGGCTAAGAGCCGGCCACCACACCGTCATCGCTATTCCTTCAAAAGCTCCACATCCATTGCTTGTCACCCCGAGCGGGAGCGAGGGGCCGGTGTGGGCTGGGTGGCACGATCATCGCGCCACCCGCCCACACCGTTCCCTCGCTACGCTCGGGATGACATCCATTCGCTATTCCTTCAAAAGCTCCACATCCAAGCACAGCGACTGCAGTTCGCGGACGAGGACGTTGAATGACTCGGGCAGACCGGGATCATCCGGCACCTCGCCTTTGACGATGGCTTCGTAAATTTTCGAGCGGCCCTCGACGTCATCCGACTTCGAGGTCAGCAGCTCCTGCAGCGTGTACGCGGCGCCGTATGCTTCGAGGGCCCACACTTCCATTTCTCCGAAACGCTGGCCGCCGAACTGCGCCTTGCCGCCGAGCGGCTGCTGCGTGATGAGTGAGTACGGTCCGATTGAGCGCGCGTGAATCTTGTCGTCGACCAGATGCGAGAGCTTCAGCATATAAATGTAGCCGACGCAAACGCGCTGCTCGAACGGCTCACCGGTCATGCCGTCATAGAGTTT
>QHVY01000060.1 GCA_003223695.1 Acidobacteriota bacterium | reverse complement strand
GGTCTTTCGCCGGGCGGCAGAAGCGGAAATGAAAAGTGCAAAGAGCTATGGCCAGAACGGATTCAAGATCGAGCTGATGAAGCGCACGCTCGTTCGCGCCCTGACTGACCTGGCGAACGTAGAACCGGCTCTCAGCCGGTTCGCGCCGGCTGGAGAGCCGGGACCACGTTCCGGAGGTGCAGCATGATGCCGGCGATTGGACTTCCGCTCGATCGAGTCGACGGACGGAGGAAAGTCACCGGCGATGCGAAATACGCGGCCGAGCACAATCTCGAAAACGTCGCCTACGGCGCACTGGTGATGAGCACGATTGCGGCGGGAACGATCAAATCGATCGATGACACCGCGGCGAAGAAATCGACCGGCGTCATCGCGGTGATCTCCCATCTGAACGCGCCGAAGCTCAATAAGCCGAAGCAGGGCACGCTTCGCGAGAATGATTTGATTCCGTTTGCCGACGGCTCAATTCATTACGTCGGTCAGCGGATCGCCGTCGTCGTCGCCGACACGCTGGAGCACGCCATTCGCGGCGCGGAGCTCGTCAAAGTGAGTTACAACGAAACGCCGGCGCGCATCGACATCCAGCAGTTCCGAAACGAGGCAGTCGATCGGGCAAAGAGCGCATTTTCCAAAGGCGACGCCGCGACAGCGTTCGCCTCCGCGCCGGTGAAGATCGATCAGGTCTACCGCACGCCATACGAACATCACAATCCAATGGAGGCGCATGGGGTCACCGCGGCGTGGGCCGGCGATCATCTGACCCTCTACGACTCATCGCAAAACATCTTCGGCGCCCAAAATGCGATGGCCCAACTCTTCGCCATTCCGAAAGAGAACGTGCACGTCATGTCGCAGTTCGTTGGCGGCGCATTTGGAAGCAAAGGTGGAGTGTGGCCGCACGTCATCGTCGCAGCAGTGGCAGCGCGCGAGGTGCAGCGGCCGGTGAAGCTCGTAGTCACTCGCAAGCAGCTCTTCTTCGGCAATGGACATCGTCCGGAGACCGAGCAGCGCGTCGCGTTAGGCGCAAATCCCGACGGCAAACTGGTCGCTCTCATCCATGAGGGAATGAGCCAGGCCAACGACGTCTCCGATTACGCGGAACGATTCGTCCGGCCGACGCTGGCGATCTACGCCGTCGACAACATGCGTGCGGTCAATCCGGTCGTGTCGCTGAATCTTCCAAGCCCCACGTACATGCGCGCGCCGGGGGAGTGCCCGGGCATGTTCGCCATCGAGTCGGCAATGGACGAGCTGGCGTACGCGGTGAAGATGGATCCGGTGCAGTTGCGGCTCGTCAATTATGCCGATGTGAATCCGGAGAACGGCAAGCCGTGGTCGAGCAAATCGTTGAAGCAATGCTATGAACAGGCTGGGCAGCGATTCGGCTGGGCACAGCGCAATCCCGAGCCACGCTCGATGCGCAAAGGACGCGATCTCATCGGCTGGGGAATGGCCAGCGCCACCTACCCCGCCCACCGCGCCCCCACCTCCGCCCGCGCGATGATGAAATCCGATGGTACGGTCACCGTTAGCTGCGGCACTCATGAGATGGGCATGGGCACAGCGACAGTGATGTCGCAGCTGGCCGCGGAGACGCTAGGCATTCCCGTCGAACGCGTGCGCTTCGAATACGGCGACACCGCGCTGCCGCAGGCGCCGATCTCCGCGGGCTCGCTGACCGCGGCGAGCGTCGGCACGGCAGTGTTCGAAGTGGCGAATGCGCTGAAGAAAAAAATCGCCGATGTCGACGGCGTCGATCCGGCATCGATCACCGCCGACAGTTATCACGCGATTCTCTCGAAGCATTATTTGAGTGAAGTCGAGGCGCGTGTCGATTCAAAGCCCCCGCAGGAGGAACCGTACGCGGGGCAGTCACATGGCGCGCACTTCGTCGAAGTGGCGATTGATGACGAAATCCCTGTCGTGCGCGTGCAGCGGATCGTGAGCGCGTTTGCCGGCGGACGCATCCTCAACGAGAAGACGGCGCGGAGTCAGTATTTCGGCGGAATCATCCAGGGACTGGGCATGGCTCTCCTCGAGGAAACTCACCTCGACAAACACCTGGGCACCTACACCAACGTGAATTTTGCGGAGTACATGGTGCCGACAAACGCCGACGTTCGCTCGATCGAAATCATCCTGGTGCCGGAGGAGGACGCGCACGTGAATCCGATCGGCGTGAAAGGCATCGGCGAGATCGGAATCGTCGGCGTCGCGCCGGCGATCGCCAATGCCGTGTTTCACGCGACGGGAAAACGGGTGCGCCATCTGCCGATCACCATCGAGAAGTTGATGTGAATCGTTGGCCGCTCGCCGTTGGCCGTTCGCCGTGCTTTAATCGGCAAACGGTCAACGGCCATCGGCCAACCTATGCTTGAACGCGACCTCAGCGACGGCATCCTCACGCTCCGTCTGGCCCACGGAAAAGTGAGCGCGCTCGATCTCGAATTATGTGACGCTCTGCGGGCCGAATTCGAGAACGCCGGCGAATCAGCCGACGTCCGCGCGATCGTGATCACGGGCAGCGGATCGACATTTTCCGCGGGCGTCGATCTGCGCGCAATTTTCCTTTTCCCGAAGCCGGCGATCGCCGCAATCAACGGTCACGCCATCGCCGGCGGAGCGATCATCGCCTTCGCGTGCGATTACCGGCTGATGTCCGCCGGACGCATCGGCGTGCCGGAGGCGCTCGTCGGCGTTCCGTTTCCACCGCTGGCGCTCGAGGTCGTGCGCTTCGCGGTGCCGCGTCAGCACTTGCAGCCGATGCTTTACCTCGCGCGAACGGTGGAAGTTGCTGAGGCGAAGGGGATGGGCATCATCGACGAAGTTATGCCCGCAGAAACTCTTCTCGCCCGCGCGCAGGAAATAGCGCGGAAGATGGCCGAGATCACACCGGCTGCATTCCGCCTAACTAAGCGCCAAGTGCGTGAGCCATTTCTTCGTGATGCGGCGGAGATCGCCAGCGTCTCGGCCGGCGAGATCGATGCGCAGTGGGCCGATCCGGCTGTCCACACGCACATCAGACAATATCTGGCGAAGACGATCGGTAAGCGTTAGTCACTGCTTCGGCGGCTTGAACTCCACCGTCACTTCGTAACTGGCAGGTGTGCCGGCCGGGAATTCGAAATCCTTGAGCGACTCGAACGCCGCGTAGGCCAGCGTCGGTGCCGCCGTGCGCGACACCAACCTCGGGCATCGCGGGTTGCCGTCACCGTCGATGATCGCGCCCACCGTCACCGGCTGGTAATACGCGCCCTGAATCGCGCTCAGTGGACAGACTGGATCGGCTCTTTTCGTCGGTACGGGCGGCGCCGCATCGTCAGCAGCTTTCAAGTCGCTCTCGTGTTTCGCAGCCGTGAGCCACTGGCCCACTTCGCCGTAAGCGCTCCAGTCGTATTCTTTCAGCTTCGGATAAAGAGCAAGAGCAACATGCGAATACCAATCCGCATCGTCCGATTTCTGCAGGCCCGCTTCGGCCATCGCCCGATAGGCCACCGCGAGCGCCAGCGAGTACATCGAATCGGAACCGGTGCCGAGGTGATCGCACATGCTGTTGATGACTTTGATCGACCACTTCCGGGCATGCCCGTAGTGCTGCGTGCGCAGATCGTGATCGACCATCTTGAGCTCGTCGCGCCAGTTTTGCGCGGCGGCAATCGATGCGGTTAGAGCTATCGCCAGGCTCAGGGTCAGGGGCTTCATGCTGCCGAGCTCTAACAGCGAATTTGATGCCGACGTAGCGCCGGCTCTCCAGCCGGCGCTCAGCCGCCTGAGAGGCGGCTCTACGTCATTCGTAACGAAGCGCTTCGATAGGGTCGAGCGTCGCCGCTTTGCGCGCGGGATACCATCCGAAACCGATGCCGATCAATGAACAAACGATCAGTCCGGTAAGGGCCCAGGCCCAGGGAAAGACCATGGCGATATCGAACCAGAGCGCGACGCCGTTTCCTCCGGCGACTCCGAACAGGATTCCGGCGAGTCCTCCGACCTCAGAGAGAAAAACGGCTTCGAAAAGAAATTGCTTGACGATATCGTCGCGACGGGCCCCGATCGCTTTGCGCACGCCGATCTCGCGGGTCCGCTCGGTCACGCTGACCAGCATGATGTTCATGATTCCGATTCCGGCGGCGAGAAGCGCGATCGCGCTGACGACAAACGCTCCAATCCGAATCGTGTCGGCGACTTGCGCGAACGCGGAGACGAGGGTGTCGTTCGAGTAAATCTCGAAATCGTCTTCCTGTCCGAGCTTCAACCCGCGCGCAATGCGCATCGCACCGATGGCTTTGTCGAGCGTCTGGTTGTACGTCGCCTGCGTTGACGACTGCGTGGCGATGTTGACGGTGCGATTGGCGGAGCCGAAATCGTCGAAGTACCGCGTGATCGGAACGAGCAGCAGATCGTCCTGACTCTGCCCGAACGATGATCCCTTTTCGGCGAGTACGCCGACGATCTGGTACGGCCGGTCGTTGATCTTAATTGTCTTCGCGAGCGGTGTCTGATTCGGAAAGAGCTTCCTCTCGATCGAGCGACCGACCACGACCACGCTGCGCGCGAGATCGACGTCCTCGGCAGTGAGATTCCGGCCGTAGCCAAGTGTGTAAGCGTTGGCGATGAGGAAATTTTCATTGGTACCGACGATCGTCAGGCCCTGTAGCTTCTTGTCGCCGAACGCCGCCGGTTTGCCGCCGTCGAAGACTTTGAAGCAGATCGCCCCCGCCTGCCCTTCCATAAGCCGCTTGTATTCGTTCGCCTGCGCGAGCGTGATGTTGCGGCGATTCGCGAATTTCAGCCCCGGATCGCTGCGGCTGATTACCGGATATTTCGCGAATTGAAAGAGATTGCTGCCGAGGAAGCTGAGACCGTTCTCGATCGAGAGCTGAATGACGCTGAGCGCCGTCATCACGCCGATGACGGAGAAGACGCCGATCGTTACGCCTAACATCGTGAGCACTGAACGGAGCTTGTTCATTGTGTTCGCTTGTCATTCCGACCCTGAGCGGAGCGAAGGGGAGGAACCGGTGTGGGCGGGCGGTGCGCGGCTTGCGGCGACATCATCGCACCGCCCGCCCACCCAGGTCCCTCCCCTTCGCTCCGCTCAGGTCGGGATGACATTTCGGAATCATTCGTACCTCAGCGCCTCGATTGGATCGAGTCGCGATGCCGAGAGCGCCGGCGCGAAACCCGAAAAGATCCCCGTGAGCGTCGATACGACCAAACCGGTGAAGACGAGACCGACTGAGAAACGCATCGGAAACGACGGAAACGCCGCGGCGATACCCGCGGACATCAACCACGACAGCGCGAGTCCAACCACGCCGCCAACGAGGCAAATGCAAATGGCTTCCACCAGGAACTGCAACAGAATCGATCGCCTCCGCGCGCCGATGGCCTTGCGCGTGCCGATCTCACGCGTGCGCTCCTTCACGCTCACGTAGGTGATGTTCATGATGCCGATCGCGCCTACGAAGAGGGCAAGCCCGGTGACGAACAACCCGGCCATGGCGATGCCGCCTTTGATCGGATCGAGCGTGCTGCGCAGCGCTTGCTGCTCGTTGATCTCGAAATCATTCGGCTGCTCGGGACGCAGGCCGCGCACGCGGCGCATGTCTCCGGTCAGCTCGCCCTTCGCCGGCTCCATCCGATTTTTGTCTTTGACCTTCACGCGAATCGATGTGTCGAGGCGTGCGCTGAATGTTTTTGTGAACGCGTTCAGCGGCACGCATGCGTACGTATCAAAACTGAAGAGGCCGAGGAAGGTGCCCATCTTCGACCAGACGCCGATGACGCGGAACGGATTGCCATCGATCATCACCGTTTTCCCGATCGCCGATTCGCTGGGGAACAGCGCGTCCGCAACGTCGAAGCCCAAAACGACGACGTTCTGGCCACCGCGCGATTCGGTTTCCGTGAAAAAGCGTCCCTGGCTGAACTGGCCTGTGGAAGTTTGGAGAAACTCGTCGGTGGTCCCCTGTGTGAAAACGTTGTTGACCTGGTTGTCCCCGTATTTAATGTTGCGCACGGTGTTCAGCGTCGGCACGGCGACAACCAACTGCGAATTCGGTGTCGCCGCGATGATCCGCTTCAGATCCTCGGCGTAGTGCACTTCCATGCGCCGTCGATTACGGTAATTCCACCAGTCATCGACGTGATGCCACGGCCACTTTTCGACATAGAGGAGATCGTCGCCGATGACCGCCAGGCTGCGCTCGAACCCGATTTCGATTCCGGCGATCGCAGAACCCATCATCGTGACGGCGATGATGCCGATGATCACACCCAGCGCCGTCAGCATCGAGCGCATCTTGTGCGCGCGAATCACCTGAAACGCGATGCGGAAGGCTTCAGCGATTTCGAAGAACATAAAAAACGAGGAATGTTGAATGTTAAATGTTTAATGTTAAATGGTACGTTTTCGCATTCAACATTCAACATTCAACATTTAACATTCCCGTTATCCCTGCCCCTGCTTCTCGATGGTGACCTTCGCCCCCTCTTTGAGCTTTCTCGAAATGGCGGTGTAGCTTCCCGCAACGACTTCGTCTCCCGGCTTGACGCCGTTCTTGATCTCGATATAAGTGCTGTCGGCGATGCCCGTTTCCACTTTCTGCATGCGCACCTTGTCGCCCGTTTTCACGAACACGACGCGCTGCAGTTTTTCGCGCCGCTCGCGCTCCTGCTGCTTCTGCTGAGTTTCATTCGTGACCTCGGCGCGATTGTCGCTTCCCTCACTGGCCTTCTGCTGCGATCTCTGTTTCTCCAGCTCTTCGGGCGAGAGTTTCGTTTCCGTGCTGCGCACCGTCACGCTTTGAATCGGCACGACGACGGCGTTCTGCACCGTGGCAGTCTCGATATCGGCGGTGGTGCTCATGCCCGGCCGCAGCGGAACGGGAGGATTCGGGATGCTGATCTTCACCTCAAAGTTCGTAACTTGTTCCTGACTTCCGGCATTGTTCGTCGTCGCCGTCTGGGCAATCTCCCGGACGAAACCTCGAACCTGGCGGTCTGGATACGCATCGACGCTGATGCGCGCGGTATCGCCGATCTTCACATTCACGATGTCATTCTCGTTGACGTTGACCTGCGCTTCCATGTTGCCCAGATTCGCGATGCGCATCATCTCGGTTCCCGCGAACTGAATTGTTCCGACGACGCGCTCGCCAACGCGGCTGGTGAGCGAGCTGATGGTGCCGTCGATCGGCGCGGTGATCACTGTCTTCGTCAGCGAATCCTTCGTCTGGCTCAAAGCCCCTTCGGCTCGCTGCGCATCGAATTGCGAGGCTTCGACAGCCGCCTTCGCGGTGTCGTAGACAGTCTGGGCTGATTTTCGATCAGATTCTGAGACCAGGCCCTTTTGATAGAGACTCGCCGAGCGTTTGTAGTCGAGCTCCGCCTTGTCGAGCTCGGCGCGATTACGGACGGTCGCCGAGCGCGCGGAGTTGAGAGCCGCCTGCTGCGCCGCGACCTGCGCCTGGTAGACGTCAGGCTTGATCTTCACCAGGAGGTCGCCGCGATGGACCGGCTGCCCTTCCTTCACCGCAATGGCGATGATCTCGCCCGAGACCTCCGGCGCGATCTTCACTTCGACTTCGGGCTGGATCTTTCCGGTCGCGGTAACGAGCTGG
Source organism: Acidobacteriota bacterium (assembly GCA_003223695.1). Lineage (GTDB taxonomy): Bacteria > Acidobacteriota > Thermoanaerobaculia > Gp7-AA8 > Gp7-AA8 > Gp7-AA10. The sequence continues at coordinate 5,505 of QHVY01000060.1, read as the reverse complement.
GTAATCGTCTTTCGAAATGCCTTATCCGTTGTGATGGGAATGGGCTTCTCGCGTTTGCGTGCCGCGACCATTCCGCCAAGGATCAGGATGATCACCACGGCAGCGCCAATGAGGAGAAACAGCTTCTTTTTCGACCGCTTCACGACGTCCATTATGAACGTCCCGACAGGCTGAAAGTTTCAGTCTTTCGACTCAAATTGCGTCTTGCGTTTTTCGAGATTGCGGAGCCGCTCGAGGCGAAACTGTGCCGGGACATCCTTGCCCAACAAAATCGCCGCGGTGGCCATTTCGCCGACCGCCGGCGAGAGCTTGAAGCCGTGTCCCGACCCCCCTCCCAGTAGCCAGACGTTCCTGGCGTTCGGGTGGCGATCCATGATCAGGTTGCCGTCCGGACTGTTCTCGTATTGGCAGACTTCGGCGGCGATCAGCGGCGCCTTCGCCAGCTCCGGAAATCTCTCGGCGAGAAAATGCCGCGCTCGGGCGATGCCGGCCTGTGTCGGCTTCCGTTCGGCGGTCGTCGGGTCGATCGCCTCGCCGCGCGTGTCGTCGGCAAATTTGAAGCCGCGAGCGGCAATATCGGGGATTCCGTAGATGATTCGCTCGCCGAAGTCGATCCAGATCGGGAGATTGCCGGCTCGGTATCGCTCCGATCCGCGAGGGGTTCCAAAGTAGTAGACCTCCTGCCGCGATGGACGGACGCGATCGCCAACAACGTCGGGAAAAACTCGACCGAGCCATGGCCCGCACGCGAAAACATAAACATCCGCCTCGACGCTCGAGCCATCTTCCAATCGAAGCGGACCAAGCGAACCCGCTTTGACGGAACCTGTTCGATACCTTCCGCCCGCCTTTACGAATGCATCGCGCACGACGCCGCACGCTCGGCGCGCGGACAACGCTCCGGCGCGCCGTTCGTAGTAGACCGATTTGACCCCGCTGAAGTCGATCTGTGGATACTTGCGCGCTGCGTCGGAGACGGACAGTTTGTCGACGATGAAGCCGACGTCATGAAGGATCGGCAGCGAAGAGCGAACATACGCGTCGTCACCGCGGTGCATCCACATCGCGCCGGTTTCGACGTAAAGCGATGGATCGAGCGTCTCCCACAGCTCGTAAGCGCGCTTGACCATCTCCACGTAGACGCGATCGGCGCCGTAGATCGCGCGGATGACGCGCGTTTCGCCGCCGGAGCTGGAGCGCGAATTTCCCGGACCCCAGGCATCGATCAGAGTGACATCCGCGCCGGCATTGCGGAGTTGCAGCGCGGTCCAACTGCCGAAAGCGCCCGCGCCGACGACGGCGATGCGCGCGTTCGAGTCGGCGTGCGCGCGGCGGGCGATCCCGCTAAGCGGGACCGCCGCTACGCTCGCCGCCAAGAACGCTCGCCGGCTAATCAATACGTTACGCGCGTGCTGATCCCGAATGTGCGCGGCTGATTCGTCAAGTAGCCGATGCGCGCACGCAGTCCCCTTTCGCGATCCAGCGCCAGGAGCGCCTTCTCATCGGTCACGTTGTTCACGAAAAACGCCGTGTCAAATCTCCCTTTCAGGATACCGACGCGCAGGTTGAGGAGGTTGTAGGCCGGCATCTTTGAATCGAAGGTGACGGTGTTCTGCGTGTATGGCCCACCGATGTTGTGCGGTGCGAACGTAGTGAGGCTCTGCACACCGCTCAGATCCTCGTCACCGACTTGTGTGAAGCGGTCGCCGACATGCTGATAGACGCCGGTCAGATACCCGACGAAGCTCTGCGTCGGCCACCGATACGTCGCCGCTGCGGCCGCCTGGTCCTGAGGGACCGTCGGCATGCGCGCGCCACTCCTGATCCCCGACACGATCGTGACCTTACCGGTTGCGTCAGTGGATGTCAGAGTGGAGCGCAGTTTCGAGTCGCTGTGGCTCGCGGTGATGGAGAAATCGAAGGCATCGGTCGGCGCAAGGTCAAATTCGAGTTCTGCGCCAGCGCTTCGAGCCTTCGGCACATTGAAGACGACACGCGACGAGCACGAACCCGCGGTCACCGTGGCCTGCAGGTTTTTGATGTCCGCATAGAACGCCGCGACGTTGAACGCACCCCGATTGTTCATGACCCGGTTCTTCGAACCAACTTCGTAATTCCACAGAGTCTCGTCCTCCCAACCCGGGTGGCCGCCGAAGGTGATGAGGTCCTGCGCGGTGCAAAGTGACACGTTCAGCGGATCGTTGATGCCGCCGAGGCGAAATCCTTTCGCGACCTGTGCGTACAGCCGGGACGCGTCGCTCAGCTTGTAAGCAGCGATAAGGCGCGGCGCGATGCCGTTCGCCTTTGTGGAGCCTGGCTGCGACTGGGGCTTTCCGTCGTCACCCTCTCCAAAAATGCCGTCGAAGATCTGGCTGCGAGATTCTTTGAAGTCATACCAGCGCAGACCACCGGTAAGATCGAGTTTATTCGTGGCGGAATAGGTTGCTTCACCAAAGAGCGCCGACTGCCGGAACTTGTACTTGAGGTCGGACCAGAACAACCCGTCAGTGGGTGCGATCACGCTTGCCGTCGGAATCCCGCTGAGTGCCGTGAAACCACTGACCAGCAGTTGCTGTGCGTAATTGCGGCGCTGATTGACGTAGAACAGACCGCCCAGCCACTGCAACTTCGGCGCACTGCCGGAAACACGAAGCTCCTCGGAGTACGTTCGCGCTCGCGTGGCGTCATCGAGCGGCGAATTGAGTGTGTAGACCTTCGCAGGCAGCCCGATAGAGCCGCCAGTGATGCTGGAAGTCAGCGCGCCGGCATCGCGGAGCACATCGACGTGCCGATTACTCCAGGAGGTGATCGATGTCAGCAACGCACCGCCGGGGAGCTTGTAGGAGGCGTTCAGATCGGAGAGCAGGAAACTGTCGGTGGTCGGCTCTTTGATCTGCGTGAACTGCCGGCGATCGCCCAACTGTACCGCCGGCCGTGTCGTGGTGTACGGGTTGCCCAGGATGTTGAAGACATCGATGCGGTTCCATCCGTTCATGTCCACTTTCTGATAGACGACGCGCGGAGTGATGCTGAACTCTTCACTCGGCTTGTAGAGGAACGCCAGCCGCGCACCGGCCCGATATCCACTGTTCACATCCTTCTTGACGCTCAGATCGGGCTGCACGGCGCTGATATAGCCGCCGTAACGCGTGTAGTAGGCAACGATTCGCGTCGCCGCGGCGCTTCCGATCGGAACGTTGGTGGAGAATTTGACGTCTCCACCGGTTCCGCCGCTGCCAATCTTGTTGCCGGTGAGCTCGGCGATCGTTTCCGAGATGCTCAGCTTCGGCTGATTGGTGATGTAGCGAACGGTGCCTGACTCCGATCCAGAACCGAACAGGGTTCCCTGCGGGCCGCGCAGAACCTCGACGCGATTGAGGTCGAAGAGATCGAGATCAGGAGTGAATAGGGATAGCGAGACCACTGACTCATCGAGGTAGATGCCAGCCTGCTCTTTGACGCCAGGTTGATCGCGGGCGATCTGGCCGGACGAGACACCGCGGATGGCTACCTGGCTCTGGCCCGGGCCGAGGTTCTGCATCGCGAAGTTCGGATTCGGTCGGAGCTGTCACAGAAATCGGGACTTCCTCCACCGTTTCTTCTTTCTTACGGGCGGTGACTGTCATCTCCTCGGTCACCTTCGGCTTCTTCTCCTCTTCGGCAGTTTTCTTTTTCTCCTCCGGCTGTGGAGGCGGAGGCGTCGTTTGGGCCAGGAGAGGCGTGAACGTTGAGAGAAAGAGGGCGACCGCGAGAAGTTTCCGCATCATTTTCCTCCTATTGGCGAACGGGACGATTGCCGAAATCATACTCTGTGAAGTCACTCCGTCAATCAAGGAAAATAAATTGAGCGGGACGCTTGAACGCATCGAACGTCGCTACCTGCGACGCGTTGCGGGCGTCGATGACCGCGATTTTCCCCTTCCCGATCACCGCTGCGTAGTCGCCGTTCGATGAAACAACGAAGTCGGCGACGTCGCCCGACAGCTTCACTTCGGTCTTGATCTGATTGGTGTCGGTGTCGATCACGGTGACCGACTCGTCGGAGACTGCCGCGAGATACTTGCCGTTCGCCAGCATCACCAACTCGTGGGCCCCGCCGCCCACCCCGATGTTCTGCAGCCGCTCGCCGGATTCGCCGTCGACGAGGGTCACGTTGCTCGTCTGCGCATCGAGATAGTACGCATATTTACCATCTGGACGGATCGCCAGCGGTCCGCGGGCTGCTTTGGCGACGCGCGGCGTGTAGATCGTGTACATGAATGAGCCGCCGCCGCGGGATTGAGCTGCCGATTTGCCTGACTGATACGACGCCGCGCTCGCCGCTGCGGCCAGGAGTCCCTGCGCGAAACGCGCTCCCTTGCTGCCGGTGATGAACGACTTCATGTTGCTGTTGTTCGTCAGATCGACGACTGTGGCCCAGCAGCAGCCGCCTTCACCGCCGTGGTAGACGAACCCCCTGCGGCCATCAGGCGAGGCGACGAAGTCCGCGGCCATTGCGCGAATCCCGACCGACGGTGATGAAGTCATTTTTGCGAGGTCGACGACTGTTAAGGCGGCGTTGCTGACCACGTACGCCGTTTTCTTATCATCGGAAAAGCGCACCGTGACCGGATTCCTGGCGATCGTCGCCGCAGAAGAAATGGTCGTGCCGTTGATGATCCGCAGCTCGTCGTTGTGGTTGAGCACATAGATGTTGCCGCGATCGGGATCGACCGCGCCGACTAGCGCATGATCGCCGGCATCGAGTGTGGCCGCGAGCTTTCGATCGCTGAGAGAAACGACGTAGAGCTTCGCCGCCTTGGTGTTCTTGTCGATGAGATAGAGGTTGTCCTTGATCAGCGCCACGGGCGAGTCGGTCGAATTCGAGAGCGGAATCGCGGCGACGGTATCGAGCGACGCCAGATCAACTAACCGCACCTCAGCGGGTTTGGGATTGGCCGCCTTGAAGAAGATTGCCCCAGTCGCTCCGTTCGAGGAAATCTCAAATGACTCGGCAGCTCGATCGAGGGGCACGCGCTTCGTGACCTCGGCACTCTTCGCGTTGATTCGGACCAGCTCCGCGGGCTTTACCTCGGCAGGTTTATTCGAAAGGACGCCTGGCGTCAGCACAGTCAGCGTGCCGCTGTCCGATGAGAACGAGGCGCGTCCAACATCCCAGCCGAGCTCCACGCGGGCGATGGACTTCATCGTCGAAGCGTCAATCAACGTTACGGACGATTTGGAAGTCGGATTGAAGTGCGAAGTCCAAAAGCTCGTCGATCCCTCGCCCCGGCTCAGCACCGCGATTCGTTTGCCATCCGGCGAGAGGATCATGCGCTGCGGCGTGTCGGAGAGCGTGACGCGCTCGCCCACCGAGCCGCTTGCAACGTCGACCACCGCCACGGATTTCGATTCGCTGTCCAGGACCACCGCTTTTCTGGCCTGGGCAAACGCAGAACCAGAAACGAGACAAAGCGCCAGGACGAAATGCTGTTTCATTGCAGTCTCTCCTTTTCAGACAAATCA
>QHVY01000059.1 GCA_003223695.1 Acidobacteriota bacterium | reverse complement strand
TGCTGATATCCCAGACTTTCATCGAGCGCAGCCGCTCGACGCTCCAGCCGTAGTACTCGGACGCAGCGACGTTCGCGTCGACGATGACTCCGGTTTCGGGATCGAGGATGAGCTGAACGGCGCGATTGTTCTCGAACATCTGTCGGTAGCGGCGTTCGTTTTCGCGCAGCGCTGTTTCCTGACGCTTCTGTTCGATGGCCGATGCGACCTGCTGCGACACGAACACCAGAATCTCTTTGTCGCGCGGCGTGAGGCGCTTCGACGGTTCGTACGTTTGAACGCCGATGATGCCCCACGTGCGATCGCCGGTTTTCAGCGGCGCACCGAGCCAATCCATCGACCGATGGCCAACGAGCTCGATCTCTCCGTCCGCGCACAAGCGCTCGAATACATCCGGCGTCGCCAGCAGCGGCTTGCCTGTGCGCAGAACGAATGCTGTGCATCCGCGGCCGGGAGGCTCGCCTTCAGGAGCAGGATCGAACTGATCGACGAAGTACGGATAGTTGACGATGCCGCGTTCAGAGTCGTACTCCGCGATGTAGAAGTTCGTCGCCTCCATCAGCGTGCCGACCACTTCGTGAATCTGCCGATAGAACTCCTGTAGATCCTGTGTTTCGCGAGCCAGTTGAGCGATCCGGAACAACGCCCCCTGCAACACCTCGACTCGCTGCGCCTCGGTCACATCGCGGAAGTGCCAGGAGCGACCGGCGTATTGACCATCTGTTGTGACCGGAACCGACGCCCGCATGAAGATGCGACCGTCTTTGAGCGCAATGCGATCGCCGGTACGGATCTCGTTCGGGTGCTTGTAGAGATAGTTGACCTGTTCGATGAAGCTGTCCCACTGCGCGACCTTTTCAGCGGCGTAGGCGAGAAGCTGCTCATCGTTCGCGCTCGCTGCGATTTTTTCAGGGATTCCCCACAACTCGAGAAATCGGCTGTTGTATGACAGAACCTGGCCCTCAGGGCTGACCACCAGGACACCATCGAGCGTAGCGTCCTGTTGCGCCTTGAGAATCGCGATCGTGGTGCGTCGCGACGAAATCCTGCCATCGCGCGCCGAGCGGAGCCACCGCGCGATCGCGCGTTTCGCTTCTGCCAGCCTCGACGGCTTCGGCGCGGACAGCTCATGAGCCGTAGTCATAAGAGATGAGCCAAACTCTTATTTTAGATGAATTTGGTCATGGGTCATTATGGGTGGAAACCTGTAACAGGGAAAGTGTGCCTGATAGGCTCTGGGCGTGCGCGCCAATTGGCCCCTGTTCGGATTCGGGGTGGCTTTGCCATTCGCCGGCCTAACTCTGGCGGGAGTGATCCATGTCGTGATTGGCTGGGGGTCGCCGTGCTGGGCGCCATCTTGGCGATAGTTTCGCTCTTCTTGGGCAAGCCTAGGGCCAAAGACGATCAGATAACGATAGCGCCGGACGGTCCACCGTTCGCGCCTTCATGGGCTGACCACGACTTTGGCAATGGCAAACCGCAACGCGGTGCCATGCCTTTCTTTTAATCATAACTTCCGCCGAGGCAATCCAGCCCACTGGCGCGACCCTGCGTATTCGAGGATTGGCGCGCCTGTGGACGCGCGCGTCTATTTCGTCCACATGGTCGGCCCTAACGCCCACGTCGGTGAGGTGGTCGGGCCGAACAGCACATCAAGGTGGAGCGTTACGTTTTTTGTTCTTCCAAAGAAAAAACGTGGCTCGTTGAACGCGAGAATCGCCGTATCAGAGGCCGTGCACGGCCCAAACGCCTGTTACGTTCGAGGCCACATACTGACCCATGACCGATGAATTTCCATCATTGTGCCCTAATCGTCCGTGCGGTTGTAAGAGCGGAAGAACTGCCATTGCAGGTAGCTCGACCGGATGAACCATAGAAGGAGCAGGGCAATGAAGGGTTGCCGGAGGAATACGCTAATAACAACTAGGATTCCGCCCACAATCATCGACAGCCAGATTGAGATCACGAAGGCAAGGCGCTCATTCAGAAACATCCGCAGGAAGTTGCGCACGATCCCGTAACCATCGAGAGGCAATACAGGCAGTAGATTGAAGAATCCCCAGACGATGTTCGCCTGCGCAAGCAGTGGAAGCAGCGCTGCGAAAAAAGGATCGTGCTGCATCCGCGGAATCGCGACGAACGCCGCACGGATCGCAAAGGCAAGCAGAAAGCTCGACAGCGGACCAGCAGCGCTGATGAAGAGATCCTGCCACGGCCGGGCACGGCGCTCATTCACAGTAACGCCGCCGATCCCTTGAAGCAGGATGTGACTCGGCCCGAAGCCGAAGATCCCGATCATCGAGGCGTGCGCCAGCTCATGAAAGAGCACGCTGATGAAAAGAACGGGGATCCAGAGCAGCGCGTACCTCACGCCGGCGGCCTGGATCTCGCTCATCACCCAGAAGATGATCAGGATGATGAAGCTGAAATCGAGATCGATGGTTGTGCCGAAGATCGAGCCGAGATGGATTCTGCCCACGGAGTTGCTAGGTTACTCGGTTTCAGGAACGTAGCGCCGGCTCTCCAGCCGGCGCAAGCCGCCTGAGAGGCGGCTCTACGTTTCCAAGATATATGCTCCCACCATGCGGTTCGAAACAAAGGCCGTGCATGCGGGTGGGCAGCCTGACGAAGCGACGGGCGCGATCGCGCCGCCGATCGAGCTCTCGACAACATTCGAGCGCAATGCGTCGGATGGCCAGCCGTCGCACGGCTACAGCTACATTCGCGATCACAATCCAACGCAGACGCGGCTCGAGGTGGCTCTCGCTGCGATTGATTCCGCCGAAGCAGCGCTGGCCTTTGGGTCAGGGATGTCGGCGGCAGCGGCGTTATTTCAAGCGCTGCCTCCAGGAAGTCACGTGCTTCTGCCGGACGACGGCTACTACGCGGTTCGCATTCTCGCGTCCGATTTCTTTCCGCGATGGGAGCTGACGCACGATCTGATTTCGATGGACGAAGCCGATCGCGTGCGCAAGGCCTTGCGTCCGGGAACGCGCGCGATCTGGTGCGAGTCGCCGTCGAATCCGCTGATGAAAATTGCCGACATCGCGGCGCTTGCGTCGATTGCACACGCGGCGAATGCGCTGTTGATCGTTGACGGAACGTTCGCCACACCGGCGCTGCAGCGGCCCATCGAGCTCGGTGCCGACGTCGTCCTCCACTCGACTACCAAATACCTCGGCGGTCACAGTGACGTGCAGGGGGGATCGCTGGCATTCCGCCGCCGCGATGAGCTGTTCGAGAAAACGGAGCACGTGCGCACGATCGTCGGCGGCGTCGCCTCTCCGTTCAACTCGTGGCTCGTCTTACGCGGGATTCGCACGCTCGCGCCGCGTATGCGGCTGCACTGCGAAAACGCGCGTGCCGTCGCGGATTTCCTCGCAAAACATCCCCGCGTCGAGGCCGTGCATTATCCCGCCCTCCCATCCCACCCGGGCCACGAAATCGCGGCGCGTCAGATGTCGGATTTTGGCGGCATGCTGTCGTTCCGCGTGAAGGGTGGGCAGGGGGAGGCTCTGGCAGTCGCGGCGAAAACGAAAGTCTTCACGCGGGCGACGTCCCTGGGCGGCGTCGAGAGTCTCATCGAGCATCGCGCGTCGAGCGAGGGACCAACATCGCGCACGCCGGCGAACCTTCTGCGAGTCTCGGTCGGCCTCGAGCACAAGGACGACCTCATCGCCGATCTGCAGCAAGCGTTAGAATGAGGTGGTCGCCATGGCCAACAACTTCGAGATCCAATGCCCCTGCTGTGAATCGCTGATCGTGATCGACCGCATTAGCGGCGAGATCCTGCTGCACAAAGAAAAAGAGAAGAAATCGAATCAATCGCTCGAGTCGATGGTCTCCAACCTCCAGACGCAGAAGAGCGAGATGGAGAAGCGGTTCGAGAAACAGCTCGAGAGCCAGAAGGATCACGCGCGCATCCTCGAGGAGAAATTCAAGGAAGCAATGCAGCGGGCCGACAAATCGGACAAGCGGCCGATCAATCCGATGGACCTGGATTGAAATTCGATCCCGACGCAGCGGCTCCGAAAAAATCCGGCATCTACGGCCTTCCTTACACGCCCGACGAAGCGAAGGTGGTCATCATTCCTGTTCCGTTCGAGGCGACGACGTCGTACGGCGGCGGAACTTCCCGCGGTCCCGCGGCGGTGTTGGAGGCGTCGAAGCAGGTCGATCTCTTCGATCACGAGACCGGCCGGCCATACGAAGCGGGCATCGCGATGCTCGACATTCCGCGAAAAATCACCGGGTGGAATTCGAAAGCGAAAAAGTTAGGCCGCAAAAATGTTCGCGCCGTCAACAAGATCAGCGAGTCCGTCAATGAGTGGGTTTGTGACAAAACGCGCGCACTCCTCGATACCGGCAAAGTCTCCGTGGTCCTCGGTGGCGATCATTCGGTGCCGTTCGGCGCAATTCGAGCGTACGCGGAGCGATATCCTCACATGGGTATTCTGCATCTCGATGCGCACGCCGATCTCCGCGAGGCGTATGAAGGCTTCACGTATTCGCACGCATCGATTTTTCACAATGTGATCACGAAAACGGACATCCCAAAAGTGGTACAAGTGGGCGTGCGTGATGTCGGCGCTCGAGAGTTGGAGCTCATCATTCACTCACGCGGGCGCATCCGAACTTTTTTCGATGACGAGCTCGCGGCCCGAAAAGAAGAAGGTGTTGCTTTCGCCACGATCGCGGATGAAATCGTCGATGAGCTGCCGAATGATGTTTATCTGTCGTGGGACATCGATGGACTCGACCCGACACTCTGTCCTGGAACGGGAACGCCCGTGCCCGGCGGTCTGTCGTGGAATGAAGCGATCGGATTGCTGCGCGCGATCCGACGCGCGAAGAAGCGCATCGTCGGCCTCGATCTGTGCGAGGTCGCGCCGGGGGAGACGGAGTGGGATGCGAATGTCGGCGCGCGTTTGCTGTATAAGATGATCGGCTTTGCGCTGCTGACATGGCGCGACTAACTGCAAAACAAATTTACGAACGGCTGCGCAAACGGGCGCTGAAGTATCCAGGTGCGACCGAGGATCATCCGTGGGGCGAGACGGCGATCAAGGTCAACGGAAAAGTCTTTGTGTTCCTCGGCGACGCGAGTATCTCCGTTAAGCTGCCGCACTCCCGCGACATGGCGCACGACCTTCCGTTTGCCGAACCCACGCATTACGGCCTGGGCAAGCACGGTTGGGTGACGGCGCATCTGGACAAGAAATCAAAAACACCGCTCGACCTCATCGAAGCATGGATCGACGAGAGCTATCGCGCTGTGGCACCGAAGAAAATGGTGGCGAAGCTCTGATGCCTCATCGCTATCCTCAAGAAGCCGTTCTGCGTGACGGAACTCGAGTTCTTATTCGCCCCTTCGCGGCCAATGACGTCGATGCGCTCTACGATTTTTTTCACCGCCTCCCGAATGACTACAAGCGATTCGCGTGGGATCTCGTCGACAATCGCGCGCTGATCGAGTCGTGGGGACGGAACATCGACTACGGAAAAGTGTTTCCGCTGCTCGCGCTGATCGGTCATGACATCATCGCCGACGCCACGCTTCATCGTCTCGGCGGTCCGCTGCGGCTGGTGGGGCGCATCAAGTGGATGCTCAATCCGCAGTATCGCGGGCGCGGACTCGGCACTACTCTGGTCAATCTTCTGATCGACGTCGCGCGCGAACGCGGCCTGCGCCATGTCAACTGCATGCTCATCTCCGATCTCGAAGCCGACGCGGTCAAGACTCTCGAGAACCTCGGATTCAAATCATTCGTCCAGCCGGGCTACGGTACGGATCCCGACGGCAACCAGCACGACATGACCAAGCTTATATTGAAGTTGGGGTCGTAGCTTTCCTTGTGATTTTTCTACCTATTGTGGAACGCCTCGGGATTCGGGCGCAGGCCGAGGTAGCCTCGGTTTCATGTCAAGACCTCTTCGACTCGAATTTCCTGAATCACTGCACCACGTAAGTAGTCGCGGCAATGCGCGTCAGGACATTTTTCGCGATGACACCGACCGCGAACTCTTCGTCGCGCTGCTCGGCACCTGCGTGAAGCGCTTCGACTGGACCGTCACAGCGTACGTGCTGATGAGCAATCATGTTCACTTGGTGATCCAGCTGACGTCGGAGACACTTTCGCGCGGCATGAAGTGGCTCAATGGCAAGTACGCGCAGGCGTTCAACCGACGTCATCGCCGCGGTGGACACCTCTTTCAAGGTCGTCCCGATATGCGCCTCGTTACGTCGTGCTCAATCCGGTGAGAGCGGGCATGGTCACACGGCCGGAACACTACATTTGGAGCAGTCACCGAGCCGTTCTTGGCTATGTTCCGGCGCCGGAATGGCTCGCCGTCGATGATGTGCTCGTGCAATTCGGATCCGAACGCAAGCTCGCTCGCGCTGCATATCGGCAGTTCGTCAACGCGGCGATTGGATCTAACGAGTCGCCATGGACCGCTCTAGTCAGCCAGATGTACCTCGGTAGTGAGCAATGGATGGAGACCGTTCGCGATCGCGTGGACCTCGAACCACGCGCCGATGCTCACCCGCGTCTGCAACGACTCGTGGCCGGTGCAACGATGACGGATGTGATCCGAGCAGTCGCGAATGCGCTGTCGATCGACGAGGGTCGGGTTCGTTATGGACACGGTGGCACTTCACGGATGATCGCCGCTTGGATCGCCACGTACGAAGGGCAGCTCACGAACACGGAAATCGCCGCCGGTCTGCGCATCCGGTCGTCAGGCCATGTGTCGCGTTTAGTGAACCGCTGCGATCAGGAACTCCGGAATGATTCACGTCTTCGCGAGTGCGTCGACCGCTGCCTCTCCACAATAGGTGGAAAAATCACAAGGAAAGCTGCGACCCCCTAGTCGTCCAAAGCGCCGTCCGGGAGTGCCACGCGGCGGCCGGTGATCGCCGCCACGATCCGCGGCACATGCACGTGACAGGTCTCGACGATCACGCTCACTTTGCGCGGCGGCGTCCCGGCGACCGCGGTGCCGGCTATGAACACACCCGGCACATTCGTCTCCATCGTTGCTGGATCGTGGACGGGCGCGCACTCATCGCCTTTGAGCGTGACGCCGAGCATTTTGAAGAGCGCCGGATCTTGGCGATAGCCAGTCAGCAGCAACACGAAATCAGCCGCGATCTCCTGGTCGAGCAGAACCGTATTTTTGCGGATCTCCCGCACGCACGTCCTCGGAAGAAAACGCACGTGACCGTCTCGAATCAGCGCGCGAACCTCCGGCAGCAGCCAGAACTTGACCACTTTCGGATCGAAGTCCTGCCCCCGGTAGCTGATCGTCACATCGGCGCCGGCACGCGAGCAGCGAATCGCAGCCTCGACCGCCGAGTTGCGGCCGCCGACGATGAGCAGGCGCTTGCCAAAATATTTGTGCGGATCACCGAGGTAATGGCTGACGTGGGGGAGGTCTTCGCCGGGAACGCCGATCAGTCGCGGCGAGTGCATTGCGCCGATGGCCAGTACCAGAATCTCGGCGCGAATGCGGTCCTCCGTAGTTTGCAGCTCGAATCCGCCGCCTGGCAGCTTATCGATCTTCACGACGCGCTCGTACGTGCGGACTGTGAGCCCAAAGTGCTGCACGAACGCACGCAGATAGGCGAGAAACTCCTCGCGGCTGATCTTCTGCTGATTCGGCGTCTGGATCGGCATGTCTGCCAGCGCAAGGCGATCGGAGCTCGAATGAAAAAGCATCTGTGGCGGATACCACTCGATCGTTGAGCCGATCTGACCGGCATCGATCTGCACGTAGTCGATTGCTGCTTGCTTCAACGCGACGGCAAGCTCGAGTCCGATCGGCCCAGCGCCGATGATCGCTACGTGATGCGATTCGATCATGTGCTCATTCCCAGCTCGCGCAAGATGTTCACCTTGGCCTCGATCATCACATGGTGTTCGAGGCCGAGGAGGTCGGCGAGTTTGCGGACGAGGTAGTTTTCGTAATCCGTGAGCTTGCGATCGGAGTAGACGATGCGCCACATCGTCTTCACGATCTCGATCCGCTCGGAAAGCGTCGAGTTCTTGCGGATGAAATTCGTCAGCGCAAAATGGTCGATTGTCTTATTGCGGAGCTCGCTCGCTTGCGCGAGAAGATCGCGCGCGTCTTCTTCGCTCAATTCGAATGCGTGTTTCAGGTATCCGACAAGATCCCCATCTTCCGCCGGCGAGAATTCTCCGTCCGCATACGCGATTTCCAGGAGTACCGTGGCGGTGGCGAGGCGGAGTGGATCCTGCTGCGGCTCGCTTTGTTCCGCTCGCCCCTTGAACCGCTGCATCAGTTTTGCGAAGCTCAATCGACACGGAGTGTAATCGACATGCCACGCATCGACATTTCGCAGTTGCCCGATCAGTCACGAATCTGGATCTTCGGCATTTCGCCGGCACTCGACCCGCGGAAGAGCTCGCGTCTTCTCGCGGTCGTCGACGACTTTCTCGACGGCTGGGCCGCGCACGGCCAGGCGATCGTCTCTGCGCGCGATCTTCTCTACGGCAGCTTTCTGATCATTGCAGTTGATCAACGATCGGAAACATCAGGCTGCTCGATCGATCGAATGTTTGGATTGCTCCAACAACTCGAGCGCGAGCTCGGGATCGCCATTCTCGATCCGAATCGCATTTTTTATCGAAATCCCGATGGCGCGGTCGACTGCATGACGCGGCGGCAATTCCAAGAGGGTGGCGAAGCCAACATCTTGGTTTTTGACACAGTTACGGAAAGACTCGGCGCCATCCGCTCGGGCGCATGGCAGAGGCCGGCGCAAGACTCCTGGCATGGCGCACTCTTGGGCAAAATTAGATGAGGATGCTTGTAAAACCGCCAATTTCAGAAACTTACAAGGCATCGATATGCGCACCGCCCTTGCAATAAATAGATGTCGTGGCCAAAACCGAGTCCAGGAGGAAGCCTCCGCTTCTTATCGTCGATGACGACAAGGCCGTCCGCCGTCTGCTCGCTCGTGTCGCGGAACGCGCCGGCTTCGATGTCGACACGGCGAAGGATGGCGTTCAGGCGCTGGAGATGCTCGGTCAGAAACAGTACGACATCGCGATCATCGACTTGATGATGCCGCGCCTCAGCGGCTATGACCTCGTTCAGAAAATCAGCACCCTGACTCCGCGTCCTGTGGTCATTGTGGCCACCGCCTTGATGAATGGCGACATTGCCAGCCTCGACGATTCGATGGTACGGCGCGTGATCAAGAAGCCGTTCGATATCAATGCGGTCGCCACGGCACTGATTGAAACGGCGCGCGACATCGCCGAGCAGCGCGAGGCAACGCCGCCCTCTTCGGTTACGATCGTTTCTGATGCCGCCACTGTGATCGCCGACAAGGCGACGGTGGTATCGCCCGATGTCACCCTGACCCAACCGCCGCAGCAAGACGCCAAGGCGGCTGAGGCTGCCGAGCCCGCCGAGCCCACGGAGCCGCCTCCGTCGTCCGAAAAAATCCAGTAATCTTCGCGCGTGAAAAACAAAATCACTCGGCGTTCATTCGTCGCTACCGGAGCCACGGCGATCGCGGCAACGGCAATCGCTCAGGGTCCAACGGTGATCCGCCGCAGTCCCGCCAAGCCGATCGTCATCTCATCCGCAAATGGCAATCGATTCAAGAACGGCGGCGATATGACTTGCGTGGAGAAGGCGTACTCGCTGATCACGCAGGGAGGCGACGTTCTCGACGCACTCATCGCCGGCGTGAACATTGTCGAGCTCGACCCGCTCGATGACAGCGTCGGCTACGGCGGACTGCCGAACGCGGAGGGCGTCGTACAGCTCGACTCATCGTGCATGCACGGCCCGAAGAAGCGGGCGGGTGCGGTGGCGGCGATCGAGGGAGTGCGCACGCCGTCGCTCGTCGCAAAGGCGGTCATGGATCTCACGGATCATCATCTGCTCGTCGGAAAAGGTGCGCAGCAGTTCGCGCGAGATCTCGGATTCAAGATCGAGGACGACCTGAACACGCCGAACTCGCGCGAGAAATGGCTGGAATGGAAACGGCGCACCGATCCGTCGCACTACCTCGATCCGAAGGCCCGCGCGGACGCCGGCTATCACGTCGCGCTGCAGATGATCGCCGAAGGGAAAATCGATCGCGAGCACCTTTACGGCACGATCAATTGCGACGGTGTCAGTCCAAAGGGCGAGATTTGCGGAGTTACGACGACGAGTGGCCTGGCTTGGAAAATCCCTGGACGCGTCGGCGATTCACCGATCCTCGGAGCAGGACTCTATGTCGATGGTGAAGTCGGCGCCGCTGGTTCAACGGGCCGCGGTGAAGCGAATCTCTACAACCTCTGCTCGTTCTTAATTGTCGAGAACATGCGCCGCGGCATGCACCCGAAGGACGCCGCAATGGATGCGTTGCGCCGCGTGAAGCAGAACACCATCGAGAAGCGGCTGCTCAACAGCAGCGGCAACCCGAACTTCGGCCTCAATTTTTATGCGGTCAACGCAGCAGGCGAGTACGCCGGCGTGTCAATGTACCCATCGCATTTCGCAGTGTGCACGGAACGCGGCGCGCAGACGCTCGATACCGAGGCGCTATTTCAAGGCAAGCCAGAGGGTTAACGTGGAGCCGCCTCTCAGGCGGCTCGGCGCCGGCTGGAGAGCCGGCGCTACGTCAGCGCCTCGGCCACCAGCGCCTTCTGTTGCTCCTCATGCCGACGATGCGAGCCGGTCGCCGGCGACGCGCTGATCGGGCGTCCTACATAGCGCGTGCCCTGCGGCAGACGCTCATGCAGGAACGGCCATGCGCCCATGTTGCGCGGCTCTTCCTGCACCCACACGATCTCGGTCGCATTCGGATACTGCTGCAGCGCTGCTGCGAGCATCGGCTTTGGGAATGGATAAAGCTGCTCGAGGCGGACGATCGGGATGTCCGATTTTCTTGCTGCGAGCAGGTCGTAAACCACCTTGCCGGCAGTGATGACGACGCGGCTGGCTGAAGCATCTCCTCCATCGGCGAGCACCGGCTCGAAGCGACCGCTCGTCAGCTCATCGAGAGTCGATGTTGCGCGCGGATGACGGAGCAGCGATTTCGGTGTCATCACGATCAGCGGCTTGCGCGGATCGTTTTTCATCTGCCGCCGCAGTGCATGGAAGTATTGCGCCGGCGTCGTTGGATAAATCACCTGCATGTTGCCCTCGGCGCAGAGCGTGAGGAATCGTTCCAGCCGGGCGCTCGAGTGCTCGGGCCCCTGTCCTTCGTATCCGTGCGGCAGGAGCATGACCAGTCCGGTGTGCTGACTCCACTTCTCCTCGGCGCTGGAGACGAATTGATCGACGACAATCTGCGCGCCATTGACGAAGTCACCGAACTGCGCTTCCCACATTACGAGCGCATCCGGATCGGCGACGGAGTAGCCATATT
>QHVY01000494.1 GCA_003223695.1 Acidobacteriota bacterium | reverse complement strand
TGGCGAGGTCACCGCGCGGCTTGCGGCGAAGTATCCGCGCCCGACGTTTGTGGGAATCGATCTGGAGGAATCACATCTCGATCGCGCGCGAGCGCGCTGCGCAGAGTTCGGCTCGCGCGTTCGCTTTCAGGTCGGCGATGCGTTGGCGCTTCCGTTTGATGACGAGCTGTTCGACCTCGTCGTCTGCAGGCACGTGCTCCAGGCGGTCTCTGATGCCCCGCGGGCTCTCAGCGAGATCCGTCGCGTTCTTCGTCCAGGTGGCCGCGCGCATCTCATCGCCGAGGACTACGGGATGCTGTGGTGTCATCCGACGGAGCTCGGGTCAGATGGTTTCTGGCAGGTCATTCCGTGGCGATACGAAAAGGGAGTGGGCTGCGATCTTCACGTCGGCAGGAAGATGTTCACACTATTAAGTGATCTTAATTTAAGCGATATCGCCGTCGACTACATTGTCGTCGACACGGTTCGCGTTCCTCGCGACACATTTGCGCGCATCTGGGAAGCATGGCGAGACGGATATACCGACTCGATCGTGCAATATGGCGGCGTCGCGCGCGAAGAGATCGAGCGGCGCTTTCGGGAGATGATCGACTGCGCGCGCGATCCTCGAGGCTACGCGCTGTGGCAAGTTCCTTTGTGGACGTTAGCGAAGCCGTGAAGCTGTTATCACCACAGAGAGACACAGAGAACACTGAGAGACCTCTGTGCTCTCTGTGGCCTCTGTGGTGAATGGATTACTCCAGATACGGCTCCGCGGTCTCTTCTTCTCTCGGTTGAAGATGCGTGTTGTGCATGAAGATGCGAGCGCACGTGTTCCATCGCAACACCGCATCGTCATCCACTCGTACGCTGCTGACGCATGCATTTGACGATGAAGTGACGCCTTTGCACGCCGTTCGCTGATCACCCCGGCGTAATAGGCGCGCTGATATTCATCGCGAAGGCGTGGGAGCAGTTCGTTGAACTGCGCGTGGCCAATGTTGAAGTCGACGCGGTCGAACTGATCGGTCAACGCCAGGATCAACGTCACAAGCGCGGTCTGGTTGTCCGGATCGGCGGTCAGGATGTCGAGGCAGATGCTCTCGGCTTCCGCCGGCTCGTTCAGAAGACGGTAGCGATCGGCCTTTTCCAGCGCTTTTGGGATCGCCTCTTTCGACAGCGGCTTGAGCTCGAACATGACAATTACCTCCCTCGAATTTTTCGCCACAGCCGGAGCAGCGGATCGTAGTAGCGATCCACCACACGTTCCTTCAGCGGAATGATCGCGTTATCGGTGATGTGAATATCCTCGGGGCAGACTTCGGTGCAGCACTTGGTGATGTTGCAGAAACCGATGCCGAGGGCCTGGCGAAGCAATGGAGTGCGATCGACGGCATCGATCGGATGCATCTCCAGTGCGGCGGTCTGAACGAAAAATGCCGGACCGGCGAAGACTTCGTGCATGTTGTGCTCGCGAAGAACGTGGCAGACGTCCTGGCAAAGGAAGCACTGGATGCATTTGCGAAACTCCTGCACGCGATCGATGTCCTGCTGATACCACTTCCACTCGGCGCCGGCCTGTGGAGTGAAGACGGGGATCTTTTTCGCCATCGCGAAATTGCTTTTGACGTCCGTGACCAGATCTTTCATCACCGGAAAGGCTTTCATCGGACGGACGGTGATCGGCTCGCCCTGGGCAAAGTCATCGAGCCGCGTTTTGCACATCAGCTTCGGCCGTCCGTTGATCTCCGCGCTGCAGGAGCCGCACCGCGCCGCCTTGCAGTTCCAGCGACAGGCGAGATCGGGCGCGGCATGGGCTTGAATCCAGTGGATGGCGTCTAGGACCACCATTCCGGTCTCCACCGGCACTTTGTATTCGCGCAGCTCTCCGCCCGATTGATCGCCGCGAAAGACTTTGAACGTGCAGTCTCCAGTCATTGGAGCAGCTTTCTGAGCTCTTCCGGCATCGTTGGACAGGGCGTCGCGCTCACGGTCATTCCATCGGCACTTTTCTTGACGCACATGTTGACCTTCGCCAACTGCGGATCTTCCTTCGGAAAATCGGTGCGGCTGTGTGCTCCGCGGCTCTCCTTGCGCAACAGCGCCGACTGGCACGTCGCCTCAGCGCACACCTGCAGGTTCTCCAGATCACGCGCCAGATGCCAACCGGGGTTGAACATCACCGAACCTTCCACGTGAGTATTCTTGATCCGCTCCCTGACCGAGAGCAATTCGCGCAGCCCTTCCTGCAGATCATTCTCGCTGCGAAAAATGCCGACGTACTTTCCCATCACATCCTGCAGAGCCGAGTGCACCGTGTAAGGATTTTCGCCGCTTCGTTCGAACGGAGCGATCGTTCGATGAACGTGATTCTGGATCTCGATTTCGTCGACTGCAGGCCACTGGCCATTCTGCTTCGCAAACTCTGCGGCGCCCATTCCGGCGCGACGGCCGAATACCACCAGATCAGAGAGCG
>QHVY01000058.1 GCA_003223695.1 Acidobacteriota bacterium | reverse complement strand
CGTCGGCATCGACGAGGTGCAGCCCTTCGAGATCGTGAAGAAAATATTCGTCCGGCTCGAGCGCGCGTGCTTCCGACTCCGGAATCTCGATCGTCCACTCCTGCAAAGGCTGAATTTCTTCAGGACTGCCGATCCCAGCGAATTTCACGAGCGCTCGATCGCCGTGCCCTCGCGCCGACTCGATCCT
Source organism: Acidobacteriota bacterium (assembly GCA_003223695.1). Lineage (GTDB taxonomy): Bacteria > Acidobacteriota > Thermoanaerobaculia > Gp7-AA8 > Gp7-AA8 > Gp7-AA10. The sequence continues at coordinate 6,025 of QHVY01000058.1, read as the reverse complement.
CACTTCGCGAGTGTGTTCCTCGTCCGGCGAGACGAGCGTCACGTTCGAGATCTCCTTGAATCGATCGACAGAATCGGTCCACGGCTCGACGCTCGCTTCGCCGCGCACGCCGTGTGCCCTGCGAATCACGCCGATGGCGATTCGATCGCGCTTCTGTGTCATGCCGAGCGTAGCGAGGCACCTCGAGGGGGCCGGGTGGCTCGATGGAGTGCATTATCGCGCCGCCCGTACCCCCACAGTTCCCTCCCCTTCGCTGCGCTCAGGGTCGGGATGACAGTCAGTCCAGAATGTCGAGGATGTAACGACGCCGGCTCTTCTGACCGGCAGCGGTGAGCAATGTGCGGATCGCGCGGGCGGTGCGACCCTGACGGCCAATGACTTTGCCGAGGTCGTTGGGGGCCACTTCGAGCTCGATGATGGTGGCCTGGTCGCGCTCGTGCGTGCGAATGCTCACCGCATCGGCGTCGTCGACCAGTGACTTGGCGACGAATTCGACCAGCTCTTTCATTACTGTTTGGTCTTCTTCAACAGCGACTTCACAGTGGGCGAGAGCTGCGCGCCCTTGCTCACCCAGTAGTCGACGCGCTCGCGATCGATCTTCACATCGGCCGGATTTTTCTTTGGATCGTAATGGCCGATCTGCTCGACGGTCGACGCCCTCGGCGTTCGTTGCGAGTCCGAGACCACGATGCGGTAGAACGGCGCGTGGCTCGCTCCGCCGCGGCGCAAACGAATTTTCAGCATTCCTGTGCTCCTAACCGGCTGCCGAACACGAACTCAACGGGCGGAATTCCGTTATCACCACAGAGATCACAGAGCTCACAGAGGACTCTCAGTGTGCTCTGTGGTCTCTGTGGTGATCATTGCAGAAATTCAGGAGGGAGGCCCTTCACCATCTTGCCGAAACGCCTCGCACCGAAGCCCTTGGAGAATGTCTTCATCATCTTCTTCATCGCCAAGTACTGCTTCAGAAGGCGGTTGATTTCCTGCACGGATGTCCCCGAGCCCTTCGCGATGCGCTTCTTCCGCGAGCCGTTGATGATCTGCGGATACTCGCGCTCCTTGGCTGTCATCGAGTCGAGGATTGCCTGCATGCGCACGATCGCCTTTTCGTCGATCTGATCCTCGCTGATCTTGCCCGCGCCGGGCAGCATGCCGACGAGTTGCGAAAGCGGCCCCATCTTTTTGACCTGGCCGAGTTGCGAGCGAAGGTCCTCGAGCGTGAATTTGTCCTTGGCGACGCGGTGGGCGAGCTTCTCCGCCTCTTTGCGGTCGATCTCTGTCTCGACTTTTTCGATCAGCGTGAGCACGTCGCCCATGCCGAGGATTCGCTGGGCCATGCGGTCGGGATGGAAGACGTCGAGGTCTTCGTATTTCTCGCCGATGCCGACGAGTTTGATCGGCCGATTGACGACCGATTTGATCGACAGCGCGGCACCGCCGCGGGCGTCGCCGTCAAGCTTGGTTAGAACGACTCCGGTCACGCCGAGGCGATCGTCGAATTCCTTGGCGGATTTCACGGCGTCCTGACCGGTCATCGCGTCGGCGACGAAGAGGATCTCGCTCGGCCGCGTCTCATTTTTGATCGCTTCGAGCTCCTGCATCAGCTCGTCATCGATGTGCAGACGTCCCGCGGTGTCGATGATCACCGTGTCGTACAGCAGCGTTTTCGCTTCCTGCGCCGCCTTTTTCGCGATATCGATCGGATCGCGGTTCTCGCCGATCTCGAAGAAAGGTACCTTCACGTTGTTCGCGACGATGCGCAGCTGATCAATTGCCGCGGGACGATAGACGTCTGCGGGAGCAAGCAGCGGACGCCGCCCGCGATTTTTCAAATGCAGCGCAAGTTTGCCCGAGGTTGTCGTCTTGCCGGAGCCCTGCAAGCCAACCATCATCACGACGGCCGGACCGCCAACCAGCGCCAGGCCGACTTCGGTGCCGCCGAGGAGCTGTTGGAGCTCGTCGCGGACGATTTTGGTGACCTGCTGCGCGGGCGAGAACGCGGTCAGCACATCTTCGCCTACTGCTTTCTCGCGGACGCGATTCGTGAATTCCTTGACGACTTTGAAGTGAACGTCGGCCTCCAGAAGAGCGACGCGGATTTCCTTCAGCGCGTTATCGATGTGCCACTCGTTGAGCTTGGCCTCGCCGCGCAGGGTCTTGAAGACCCGATTCATCTTTTCTTCGAGGTTGTCGAACATCGTGCTCTAGAAGCGAAAATATTGGAGATTCGTTCCCGGTTGGGGACGTAGCGCCGGCTCTTAGCCGGCGCGAGCCGACTGAGAGTCGGCTCTACATTGCTATGGCCCGCGTTGCTCTCAAACTCGCCGAAAACGTCCCGGGTGATTTCTTCGTCGACTCGACGTGCATCGATTGCGATGCCTGCCGCCAGATCGCTCCGACCGTATTTCACGACATCGGCGAGCAGTCGGCCGTTTATCACCAGCCGTCGAGTGATCAGGAATTGCTCGCCGCTCAACGAGCGCTGATCTCGTGTCCCACCGCGTCGATCGGCGACGTAGCGAAGCGCGACATGAAATCTGCGGTCGCCAGCCTGCCGGAACTGATCGTGGACGATGTTTATCGATGCGGCTACACGTCGGAGTCATCGTTCGGCGCTGTGAGTTGGTACGTTCGCGACGCGAAGACGCTGGTCGACTCGCCGCGATTCGCGAATCCTCTGGTCAAGAATATCGATGCGCTCGGCGGCGTGCGATGGATGCTGCTGACGCATCAGGACGACGTCGCTGATCATCAAAAATTTCACGAGCGGTTCGGCTGCGAGCGCGTGCTACATCGCGACGATATTCGCGGACGCACCTCGGCGGTTGAGCGGCAGCCGACAGGCGCGGACCCGGTGAAGATCACCGACGACATGCTGATGATTCCCACACCTGGCCACACGAAAGGCCACTCCGTTTTTCTGTTGCGCGATCAATACCTCTTCACCGGCGATCATCTCGCCTGGGATCCCGACGACGAACGGCTGATCGCTTTTCGCGGCGCGTGCTGGTACTCATGGACAGAGCAGATCAAATCGATGGAGCGACTCCTCGATTACCGATTTGAATGGGTTCTGCCCGGCCACGGGCGGCCCGTTCACCTCGATGCCGGGCGCATGCATCGCGAGCTGGAGCGCTGCGTGGCGTGGATGCGAAGCTAGAGTGCCCAGTGCCCAGTGCCCAGTGACAAGATCACATACTACTGGGCACTGGGCACCGGGTACTGGGCACCGGGCACTGATTGCCAGGTACAGCGCTTGCTGCCCTGAGCGCGGATGAAGCGCTACATCGAGCTCTTCAAGAAAACCTGGACCGAATTCAGTAACGACAAAGCTCAGCGACTCGGCGCTGCTCTTGCGTACTACACGCTCTTCTCGATTGCGCCGCTGCTCCTGATCGCCATCGCCGTCGCCGGTCTGATCTTCGGCAGAAGTCAGGCGCAGGCGCAAATCGTGGCGCAGCTTCGCACGCTGATGGGCGACGCCGGGGCGAAAGCGATCGCGGAGATGCTCGCGAACGCGGCAAAGCCGAAGAGTGGCACGCTGGCGATCATCATCGGCGCTGTCACGCTGCTCTTCGGCGCGGCGGGCGTGTTTGGAAATCTCAAAGACGCGCTCAACACGATCTGGAACGTGCCCGAGAAAAAGAGCGGCGGAATCATGACCATGCTCAAAGAGCGCTTCCTCTCCTTCGCCATGGTCCTCGGCACCGGTTTTCTGCTTCTCGTTTCATTGGTGATCGACGCCGCGCTCGCGTCGTTGGACAAAGCTCTATGGCAGCCCGTTCAACTGATCATTTCCTTTGGCGTGATCACCGTGCTGTTCGCGATGATCTTTCGTTTTCTCCCCGACATTCACATCGAATGGCGCGAGGTCTGGCTTGGTGCCGCGTTCACTTCGCTCCTTTTCATCATCGGCAAATTCGCTCTGGCCTTTTACATTGGCAAGAGTGCAGTGGGATCGAGCTACGGTGCCGCGGGATCGCTCGTCGTTCTGCTGGTGTGGATCTTCTGGTCGGCGAACATCCTCTTTTTTGGGGCGGAGTTTACGCAGGTGTATGCGCGGCGCAGTGTAGCGGCGGGCTTTAGCCCGCCGATCGGCGGCCTGAAGGCCGCCGCTCCACAGGAAGCAGCGCGCACCAGCGGCGGCTTTGTGAAGGTTCTCCTGGGCGCCATCGGTGGCTTGATTCTCGGCGTGATCGCCGCCGGCGTCACGGCGATCGTCATCACGATCAAATCAATGAAAAAATTGCTCCGTGCAGCAGTTCATTGACTACGTCCACGGACTCGGCGCGATCGGCTACGTCGTCTACACGCTCGGCTACGCGGTCATCGGCCTGTTCGTGCCCGCGTCCGTTCTGACGCTCGGCGCCGGCGCGCTGTTCGGGATCGTTGGCGGGAGCATCGTCGTTGCGATCGGCGCGACGATGGCGGCGACGATTGCGTTTTTTCTCGCTCGCACTGTTTTGCGAAAGCGAATCGAGCGCATGGTCGCGCGCAATCCGAAATTTGCCGCCGTCGATCGCGCGATCGCGCGCGAGGGCGCGAAGATCGTCATTCTCGTGCGGCTCGCCGCAGTGTTCCCGTTTCTGTTCGTGAATTATGCGTTTGGCCTGACCGGCATTGGAATTCGGCAATACATCGCGGCGACATTCATCGGCATCCTTCCCGGCGTCATCGCCTTCGTCTACCTCGGCGCCGCCGGCGCCGCCGCCGCGACGGCCAGCAAAACGAAAATGATCTTCACGATCGTCGGCGCGGTGATCGCGCTGGCAGTGTCGATTTATGTGGGGAGGATCGCGAAACGCGCGCTACTTCACGATCAGCTTGAAGATGGCGGCAACGATGCCGGCGTACAGCAGTGAGGCCATCGTGATCGCGATGATTTTTCCACGCCGCTTGAGACGTACCGCGTATCGGCTGAAGAGCTTGTTGATCGGATTCGTTCGCGAGAGAAATGAGAGCTGCGGCGACTGCCGATAACCAATCTCCTGACGAACGCGGATCAGCTCCGGATCGTTGCGCAACTTGCGCAGGCTGTCATCGAGCGTGTCGACCGCTTTCTTCCGATTTTTCGCGGTGATGTAGATGCGAACCAGATTCGCGCGATGCCGTCCTTCGTACGACTCGAGCAGGATCGCCTTCTGACAGAGGTCAGCGCCGAGCTTGCGTTTGCCTTCGACGCGTGCGAGGCAGAGACCGTAACTCGACAGGCCTTGCGGCATCTTATCCGGAGGCACCGTGGTGTACACGTGCGACAAGACGCGCAGCGCGTTTGCATATTCGCCGCGCTCAGTCGCGGCGATGCCGAGGCTCAACATCTTGGAGATGTCGAGGGAAATGTCTGTCATCGAACCCACGCGAATTCTACTCTGTCCGATCAAGGCCAGCGATATGCTTCTCACCCTGAGCGGAGGACCCCATGAGCAACCCACTTGCTGAGCTCGCGAAGGTCGGTCAAAGCGTCTGGTACGACCAGATGGAGCGGAAGCTGATTACGACCGGGCAGTTGAAAAAGATGATCGATCAGGACGACCTGCGCGGCATGACCTCAAATCCGACGATTTTCGAAAAGGCAATCGCCGGAAGTGAGGATTACGACGCGCAACTGCGGCAGCTCGCGTCACAGAACAAATCGCGCGACGAGATCTACGATGAGCTCGTTCTGAAAGACATCTCCGATGCCGCTGAAATTTTTCGGCCGGTCTACGATCGCAACGATGGAAACGACGGATTCATCAGCATCGAAGTCAGTCCCACTCTGGCGAATGACACCAAAGGCTCGATCGCTGAGGCGAAGCGGCTGTTCGAGCGATTGAAGAGGCCGAACGTGATGGTGAAAATCCCGGCGACGCCAGCGGGGCTTCCGGCGATCGAAGAGTCGATTTTCAACGGCATCAACATCAACATCACCCTTCTATTTTCAAACGACGTTTACGGCCAGGTGATGGAGGCCTATCTCCGCGGGCTCGAACGCCGCGTCGAAAAAAATCTCCCGATCGACAAAATCCGCTCGGTGGCCAGC
>QHVY01000123.1:6792-7497 GCA_003223695.1 Acidobacteriota bacterium | reverse complement strand
GAAGAACACGATCAATACGATGGTCGATCAGCTTCGCTCATTCGCGTCGGAAGTGACGCGCGTCGCTCGCGAAGTCGGCACCGAAGGGCGACTGGGCGGACAGGCCGAAGTGGCCGGCGTGGCCGGCACGTGGAAGGACCTCACCGACTCGGTGAACGCGATGGCGTCGAACCTCACGGGACAAGTGCGCAACATCGCCGAGGTGACGACGGCCGTGGCGATGGGCGATTTGTCGAAGAAGATCACCGTCGAAGTGCGCGGCGAGATCCTGGAGCTGAAGGAAACGATCAACACCATGGTCGATCAGCTCCGCTCGTTCGCGTCCGAAGTCACGCGCGTGGCCCGCGAAGTCGGCACGGAAGGAAAGCTGGGCGGGCAGGCGAATGTGAAGGGCGTCGCCGGCACATGGAAGGACCTGACCGATTCCGTGAACTCGATGGCCGCCAATCTGACGGGACAGGTGCGCAACATTGCCGAAGTCACCACCGCGGTCGCGAACGGCGATCTCTCGAAAAAGATCACCGCGGAAGCGGAGGGGGAGATCCGCGAGCTGAAGAACACGATCAATACGATGGTCGATCAGCTTCGCTCATTCGCGTCGGAAGTGACGCGCGTCGCTCGCGAAGTCGGCACCGAAGGGCGACTGGGCGGACAGGCCGAAGTGGCCGGCGTGGCCGGCACGTGGAAGGACCTCACCGACTCGGT
>QHVY01000123.1:0-6685 GCA_003223695.1 Acidobacteriota bacterium | reverse complement strand
TCGGCACCGAAGGGCGACTGGGCGGACAGGCCGAAGTGGCCGGCGTGGCCGGCACGTGGAAGGACCTCACCGACTCGGTCAATTCAATGGCCGCGAATCTCACGGGACAGGTACGCAACATCGCCGAGGTGACGACGGCCGTGGCGATGGGCGATCTGTCGAAGAAGATCAGCGCCGAGGCGCAGGGCGAGATTCTGGAGCTGAAGAACACCATCAACACGATGGTCGATCAACTCAGCGCATTCGCATCCGAAGTCACGCGCGTGGCGCGCGAAGTGGGCACCGAGGGGCGGCTGGGCGGGCAGGCGGAGGCGCCGGGCGTCGCCGGCACGTGGAAGGACCTGACCGACTCCGTCAACGCGATGGCGTCGAATCTCACCGGACAGGTGCGCAACATCGCCGAAGTGACCACCGCAGTGGCGAAGGGCGATCTGTCGAAGAAGATCACCGCCGAGGCGCAGGGCGAGATTCTGGAGCTGAAGAGCACCATCAACACGATGGTCGATCAGCTCAACTCGTTCGCCGCCGAGGTCACTCGCGTTGCTCGCGAAGTGGGCACTGACGGACGCCTCGGCGGCCAGGCGGACGTCAAGGGTGTCGCCGGCACCTGGCGCGATCTGACTGACTCCGTCAACTCGATGGCCTCGAATCTGACCAATCAGGTGCGCAATATCGCCGACGTGACCACGGCCGTGGCAAAGGGCGACCTGTCGCGCAAGATCACAGTCGAAGTCAAAGGCGAGATTCTCGAGCTGAAGGACACCATCAACACGATGGTCGATCAGCTCAGCGCGTTCGCTTCAGAAGTCACGCGCGTGGCGCGCGAGGTGGGCACCGAGGGGATTCTGGGCGGCCAGGCGGATGTGAAGGGCATCGCCGGCACATGGAAGGACCTCACCGATTCAGTCAACTACATGGCCTCGAATCTGACGAATCAGGTGCGCAACATCGCCGACGTCACCACTGCCGTGGCGACCGGCGATTTGTCGAAGAAGATCACCGTCGAAGTCAAAGGCGAGATTCTCGAGCTGAAGAACACCATCAACACGATGGTCGATCAGCTCAACTCGTTCGCCGCCGAAGTCACCCGCGTGGCGCGCGAAGTCGGCACGGAAGGCCGGCTGGGCGGGCAGGCGGATGTGCAGGGCGTCAGCGGCACGTGGAAGGACCTCACCGATTCGGTCAACTACATGGCCGCAAACCTCACCAGTCAGGTGCGCAACATTGCCGACGTCACCACGGCCGTCGCGAACGGCGATCTGTCGAAGAAGATCACCGTCGACGTCAAAGGCGAAATCCTCGAGCTGAAGAACACCATCAACTCGATGGTCGATCAGCTCAATTCATTCGCGGCCGAAGTCACGCGTGTCGCGCGCGAGGTGGGCACGGAAGGGAAGCTGGGCGGACAAGCGCAAGTGGGCGGCGTCAGCGGCACGTGGAAGGACCTCACCGATTCGGTCAACTACATGGCGCAAAACCTGACCTCGCAGGTGCGCAATATCGCCGAGGTAACGACGGCGGTGGCGAATGGAGATTTGTCGAAGAAGATCACCGTCGACGTGAAGGGCGAGATCCTCGACCTGAAGAACACCATCAACACGATGGTCGATCAGCTCAACTCGTTCGCGGCCGAAGTCACGCGCGTGGCGCGCGAAGTGGGCACGGAAGGAAAACTCGGCGGACAAGCGCAAGTACGCGGCATCGCTGGAACGTGGAAGGACCTGACGGATTCCGTCAACTCGATGGCGGCGAACCTCACGGATCAGGTACGCAACATCGCTGAGGTGACGACAGCGGTGGCGAACGGCAACCTGTCGAAGAAGATCACCGTCGATGTTCGCGGTGAAATCCTCGAACTGAAGAACACGATCAACTCGATGGTCGATCAGCTCAAATGGTTCGCCGCTGAGGTCACGCGCGTTGCGCGCGAGGTCGGCACCGAGGGGAGGCTTGGCGGACAAGCGCAAGTTCGCGGCGTCGCCGGCACGTGGAAGGACCTTACCGACAACGTCAACTTCATGGCCTCGAACCTCACGAATCAGGTGCGCAACATCGCGCAAGTGACGACAGCCGTGGCGAACGGCGATCTGTCGAAGAAGATCACCGTCGAAGTCAAAGGGGAGATCGCCGAGCTGAAAGACACGATCAACACGATGGTCGATCAACTCAACTCGTTCGCCGCGGAAGTCACACGCGTCGCGCGCGAGGTCGGCACGGAAGGAAAGCTCGGCGGGCAGGCGCAGGTCAAAGGCGTCGCCGGCACGTGGAAGGACCTCACCGACAACGTCAACTTCATGGCCTCGAACCTGACGAATCAGGTGCGCGGCATCGCGAAAGTCGTCACCGCGGTCGCGAACGGCATTCTGAAGCAGAAGTTGACCGTCGAGTCGCGCGGCGAGATCGCCGAGCTGGCGAACACCATCAACGACATGATCGATACGCTGGCCACGTTCGCCGATCAGGTCACCACGGTCGCGCGCGAAGTCGGCGTCGAAGGAAAACTCGGCGGACGAGCGAATGTCCCCGGCGCGTCGGGCACCTGGCGCGATTTGACGGACAACGTCAATCAGCTAGCCGCGAATCTCACTACACAGGTGCGCGCGATCGCCGAAGTGGCCACTGCAGTCACCAAAGGCGACCTCACGCGATCGATCGCTGTGCAAGCGGAGGGGGAAGTCGCCTCGCTGAAGGACAACATCAACGAGATGATCCGCTCGCTGCGCGAGACGACGCTGCGCAACGACGAGCAGAATTGGCTGAAGACGAACCTCGCGAACTTCACGCGGATGATGCAGGGTCAGAAGAGCCTGAACACTGTGTCACAAATGATCCTGAGCGAGCTCGCGCCGGTAGTCGACGCCGCCCACGGCGTGTTCTACATCATGGACGCGCCGAAGGAAGGGCAGGCGCATCTCAAACTCGCTGCCACGTATGCATACAAAGAGCGGAAGAATCTGTCGAAAGAATTCCGCATCGGCGAGGGGCTCGTGGGGCAGGCGGCCTTCGAGAAGCAGCGCATCCTGCTTACGAACGTTCCCGAGGACTACATCACGATCAGCTCCGGCCTCGGCGAAGCGAAACCGCTGAACATCGTCGTGCTGCCGATCGTCTTCGAGGGCCAGGTCTACGCGGTGATGGAGCTCGCCTCCTTCAGCCGCTTCAGCGACACGTACGTCACGCTGCTCGATCAACTTACCGAATCGATCGGCGTCGTCCTCAACACGATCCAAGCGAACATGCGCACCGAAGAGCTGCTCGTGCAGTCGCAGTCGCTCGCCGAAGAGCTGCAGGCGCAGCAGGAAGAGCTGACCGAGACGAACAAGCGCCTCGAACAGCAGGCGAAGTCGCTGCAGGCATCGGAAGAGTTGCTCAAGACCCAGCAGGAGGAGCTGCAGCAGACCAACGAAGAGCTGGAAGAAAAAGCGCAACTGATGCAAACGCAGAACGAGGAGGTCGAGCAGAAGAATCGCGAGGTCGAAACGGCAAAGCGTGACCTCGAGGAGAAGGCGCATCAACTTGCGCTCACATCGAAGTACAAGAGCGAGTTCCTGGCGAACATGTCGCACGAGCTGCGCACGCCGCTGAACTCGCTGCTCATTCTGGCGAAGCTGCTCGCCGACAATCCCGATCAGAATCTCACCGAGAAACAGGTGGAGTTCGCGAAGACCATTCACTCTTCAGGTCGGGACCTGCTGACGCTCATCAACGAGATCCTCGACCTGTCGAAGATCGAGTCCGGCATGATGACCATCACCCTTGGGGACCTCTATTTCCACGATCTCGCCGATTTCATGCAGCGCACCTTCGGGCAGATCGCGCAGGACAAGCGGCTCGATTTCAACGTTGAGCTGGCGCCAAACCTCCCCGCGGCAATTCACACCGACGCCACGCGCCTGCAGCAGGTGCTCAAGAATCTGCTCGGGAACGCGTTCAAGTTCACGGACAAAGGTGGCGTCACGCTGCACATCGAGCTTGCGAAAGGCGGATGGACGCCTGGTCACGAGACGCTCGATCGCGCGCCGGCAGTGCTCGCGTTCTCTGTCTCCGATACCGGCATCGGCATCGCGGCGGAAAAGCAGAAGGTCATCTTCGAGGCGTTCCAGCAGGCCGACCAATCGACAACACGCAAGTTCGGCGGCACCGGGCTCGGACTATCCATCAGCCGCGAGATGACGCGTCTGCTCGGCGGCGAGATCAAAGTGTCGAGCCAGGAAGGCATCGGCTCGACCTTCACGCTCTATCTGCCGCAGAGCTACGTCATGCCGGCGCAGCGTCAGGATCAGCGGCAGCCGGAGGTCGTCGAGACTACTGACGTAGGGCCGGCTCTTAGCCGGCCTGCTCCGGCTGAGAGCCGGAGCCACGTTGACGAGGTCATCATCGAAGAGCAGCTCCCCGACGATCGCGACAAGATCAAACAAGGCGACCGTGTGGTGATGATCGTCGAGGACGACGTCAACTTCGCGCAGATCCTGCTCGAGATGGCGCGCGACAAGGGCTTCCGCGGAATCGTTGCCACTCGCGGTGAGACGGCCATTCAACTCGCCAAGGCCTATCACCCCGACGCGATCACTCTCGATATCGCGCTGCCCGACATGGAAGGCTGGACGGTGCTCGATCGCATGAAACACGACAAGGCGACGCGGCACATTCCGGTGCACATCATCTCGGTAGACGAGGAAAGCGATCGCGGGCTGCGGCTCGGCGCGTTCGCCACGATTCAGAAGCCGGTCACGAAAGAAGCGCTCGACGACGCGTTCGCGAAAATCAAAGGCTTCGTCGAGCGGGCGAATAAATCTCTCCTGGTGATCGAAGACAACGAAGCGCAGCGCAACGCCATCACCGAATTGATCGGCGGCGAAGGAGACGTCGACATCACCGCCGTGCGAAGCGGCGAGGAGGCGTTGTCAGTTTTGCGCGAGCGCCACTTCGATTGCATGGTGCTCGATCTGGGACTGCCGGACATGAGCGGCTTCGAATTCATCAAGCGAATGAAGGACGAGCTGAAGGTCCACGACATCCCAATCATCATCTACACCGGCCGCGAGCTGACGAAGAAGGAAGAGACGCAATTGAAGCGGATGGCGGAGGCCATCATCGTCAAAGATGTGCGCTCGCCCGAGCGGCTGCTCGACGAAACTGCGCTCTTCCTGCATCGCGTCGAATCGAATCTGCCCGACAACAAGCGGCAAATTCTCGAGCAATTGCACGAGTCCGATCCGGTGCTCGCCGGCAAGAAGGCGCTCATCGTCGACGACGACATGCGCAACATCTACGCGCTGACAAGCCTGCTCGAGCGGCACAAGATGAGCGTGCTGTACGCGGAAAGCGGCGCGGAAGGACTCGACGTGCTGAAGAAAGCCGGCGACGTCGACGTGATTCTGATGGACGTGATGATGCCAGAAATGGATGGCTACGAGGCGATGCGGCGCATTCGCAATATCCCCGAATTCAAGAGCCTTCCGATCATCGCCCTCACCGCGAAAGCGATGAAAGGCGATCGTGAGAAGTGCATGGAGGCTGGAGCAAGCGACTACATCACCAAACCGATTGACGCGCAGCAGCTCGTTTCGTTGTTGCGCGTTTGGTTGTACCAATAAACGTGTAGGGGCGGCCTTTAGGCCGCCCACGGCGGGCTAAAGCCCGCCGCTACACCTATTTCTTATGACCGAAACTGTCGATACCTCGCTCGATGAGCAGCAGAAACTCGAACTCGAGGCCGTCGAGATCAAGCTGCTGACGGAAGGGATCTACCAGCACTACGGCTTCGACTTCCGCGACTACTCGATGCCCTCGCTGAAGCGCCGCATCTGGAAACGCGTCTATGCCGAGGGGTTGAGCACCGTTTCGGGTCTGCAGGAGAAGGTGCTGCACGATCCTGCATGCATGGAGAGCCTGCTGCTCGACCTGTCGATCAACACCACGGCGATGTTTCGCGATCCGACTTTCTATCTGGCGTTTCGTCAGAAAGTCGTACCTCTCCTCCGCACCTATCCGTTCGTGCGCATCTGGCACGCCGGCTGTTCCACGGGCGAAGAGGTCTACTCGATGGCCATCCTCCTTTACGAAGAGGGCCTCTACGACCGATGCCGCATTTACGCCACGGACATCAACGAACCCGTTCTGCAGCGAGCGAAGGAAGGCATCTTTCCGATCAGCTCGATGAAGGAAAACACGAGCAACTACATCGCCGCCGGCGGGACGGGGACTTTTTCAGAGTATTACATCGCGAAATACGACTACACGATTTTTCGTCCGTCGCTGCGCGAGAACGTCGTCTTCGCACGTCACAACCTGGTTACCGATGCGACGTTCAATCACTTCAACGTGATCTTCTGTCGCAACGTATTGATCTACTTCAACAGCACGCTTCAGGAGCGCGTTCAGAAGCTTTTCCTCGACAGCCTGGAAATGTTCGGCATCCTCGGCCTCGGAAAAAAAGAGACCATCAAGTATCTCAGCGTGGCGGACAACTACGAAGTCATCGATCTGGAAGAGAGGCTTTATCGGAGGATTCGGTGAGACGCGTTCGCCGTTCGCCGATCGCCGTTGGCCGAGCAAAAACTGCTACGGCCAACAGCCAACAGCCAACAGCGTACGCCCTCATCGTGATCGGCTGCTCCCTCGGCGGCATGTACGCGCTGGAGAGCATTCTCTGCGCGCTGCCGGCGGACTTCCAGACGCCGAT
>QHVY01000122.1 GCA_003223695.1 Acidobacteriota bacterium | reverse complement strand
GCTGCCATTCACGCTGGGTGCGCTCGTCGATGCGAAACCGGAAGTCGTTTTTCTCGCCACTCCGAACGAAGCATCGGCTGACCTCGCGCCGAAGCTGCTCGACCACGACATGCGCGTGATCGATCTCAGCGGCGCGTTCCGGCTCAACGACCCCGCGCTCTATCCGACATGGTACGGATTCACTCACGAGAATCCGGCGCTTCTCGATCAGGCCGTTTATGGCCTAACAGAGTGGTGCAACGGCGAGTTGAAGAACGCGCGGCTGATCGCCAATCCCGGCTGCTACCCGACATCGATCCTGCTCGCGCTGCGGCCGCTCACGTACATCATCGACCGCGAGCAGCCGGTCATCTGCGATTCGAAAAGCGGCGTGTCTGGGGCCGGCAAGAAGTCCGATCTCGCCTGGTCCTTCGCCGAACTGTACGGCAACTTTAAAGCGTACGGGGTGGGGCAGCATCGGCACGAGCCGGAGATTCGACAAGGTCTCCGGCTCGGCGACCGAACGCCGCTAGTCTTCGTGCCGCACCTCCTGCCGACGCTGCGCGGAATCCTGTCCACGATGCACATCGGTTTCACGCGCACGGTCACCGCGACCGAGATCTCCGAAAACTACGAGCGCGTGTACGAAGGCTCGCCATTCGTTCGCGTTCTCCCCGCCGGCCAATTGCCCGAGCTGAAGAACGTGGTCAACACGCCGCGCTGCGAAATCGGATTCACGCTGCTGCAGGGTGGGCGGCGGGCGGTCATCGTCTCGGTCATCGACAACCTGCTGAAAGGTGCCGCGTCGCAAGCGGTGCAGAACTTCAATCGCATGTGCGGATTCCCCGAAACGGAGGGCTTGGCGTGAGGGTGATCAAGCTCGGAGGAAGCCTCCTCGAGGACACAACGCGACGCGCGGCGGTGCTGCGCGGAATCGCAAAGGCATGGAAGAGCGGCGAGGAGCTCGTGCTCGTGCACGGTGGCGGAAAACACATCGACGCGATGCTCAGACGGCTAGGTATCGAGAAAAAAACTCACGCCGGGTTGCGCGTCACTGATGAGGCAACGCTCGAAGTGGTCGTCGCAGTTCTGAGCGGCGTCGTAAACAAAATGCTTGTGGCCGAGCTGGCAAAGATCGGCGTGAAAGCTGCCGGCATCAGCGGCGCAGACGGCGGCACGCTCATCGCCGACCGCCACCCGCACATCGACGGCATCAACCTCGGCAACGTCGGCCGCGTGCGTACGTCCGATCCGACACTCATTCGCGCGATGTTGTCATCGCGAATTCTGCCGGTCGTATCGTCCGTCGCCGCCGGCGCGCGTGGAACACTGCTCAACGTGAACGCCGACAGTGCCGCTGCCGCGATCGCTGTCGGCCTGAGAGCCTCGTCGCTCCTTTTTCTGACAGATGTCGCCGGCTTGCTCGACGGCAACGGGGAAGTGGTCGAGTCGCTCGATGCCGACGACGCACGCGCGCTGCTCGCAAGCGACGTCGTCAGCGGCGGCATGCGCCCGAAGCTCGAAGCGGCGCTGCAGGCGCTGGCGTCGGGCGTGACGTCAATTCGAATTGGAGAAGGAGGAACGTCACTTGTTGCTGCGTAAAACGAGTCACGGCCCTCATCCGCCGCTTCGCGGCATCCTTCGACTCCTCGTCGCTCCGCTCGGAGTCGCTCAGGACAGGCTCTTCTCCCGGCGGGAGAACGCCTGCTGGCCGCCAGAGCCCTATCCCCCCGGGAGAGGGTGGCCCGAAGGGCCGGGTGAGGGGATTTGCTCAAGGAGGATACAAATTGTTGCTGCATGACGAATCGCCCGACGCAGTTGAAGCGCGCGAGAGAAACTTCATTCTCGGTACGTACGCGCGCACCTCGTTTCATCCGCGATCAGGCAAAGGCGCGCGCCTGACCGACGCTGACGGCAACGAATACTGGGACCTCCTCGGTGGCATCGCCGTCAATGTGCTCGGCCATCAGCATCCGAGGCTGGTGAAGACGCTGCGCGGCGAGTCGAAATCGCTGTTTCACGTCTCCAATCTTTTCTATCACCCGGCGCAGGGAATCCTTGGCGAGCGCCTTGTGCGCGCGTCGGGATTGCTCCGCGCGTTTTTCTGCAACAGCGGAACCGAGGCGAATGAGGCGGCGCTGAAGTTCGCGCGTCTGGCGAATCCCGGCCGTAGCGGACTGGTGGCACTGGAGGAGAGTTTTCACGGACGCACGTTCGGAGCGCTTTCGCTGACGGGTCACGCCGCGTATCGCACGCCGTTCGAGCCGCTCGTGCCCGGCGTGACGTTCGTCGCGCCGAACGATATCGCCGCACTCGAAGCGGCAGTGACTGACAAAACGAACGCGATCGTCCTCGAGCCTGTGATGGGCGAAGGCGGAATCATTCCGCTGACGCATGAATATCTCGCGGCGGCGCGTCGCATTGCCGATCGCACCGGCTCCATCCTGATCTTCGACGAAATCCAATGCGGACTCGGGCGCACCGGAACGCTGTTCGCGTTTCAGCAGAGCGGCGTCGTTCCCGACATCATCACACTCGCGAAGCCGCTCGGCGGCGGCCTGCCACTCGGCGCTGTGTTGACAGGCGAGGCGATCGAAGGCGTCGTAAAGCCTGGCCATCACGGCACGACGTTCGGCGGCAATCCGATCGCTTGCCGGCTCGGCTGCGCCGTGCTCGACGAAATCGAACAGTCGGCGCTGCTCGCGCGCGTGAATGAGATCGGCGAATGGTTCGGCGGCGAGCTTCAAAAACTGCGAACGCGAATGCCGTCGATCGTCGAAGTGCGAGGGCGCGGAATGATGTGGGGCATCGAGCTCGACCGGCCGGCGAAAGAAATCGCAACCGCGCTGATGGCGAAAGGATTTGTCGTCGGCACCGCGCGCGACAACGTCATCCGTCTGCTTCCGCCGTACATCACGCCGAAAAAAGCATTCGTCGATTTCGTTGCTGTACTCGAAGAAGTGCTAGTGGAGGACAGCGGCCCTCCGCTGTCCCGACAGCCGGGGGCGGCTGTCCTCCACACCCAAATCGCACAAGGAGCAATCTCAAAATGAACGCGAACAAAGTCGCGCTGGCGTATTCCGGCGGACTCGATACGTCGGTCATCATTCCCTGGCTGAAAGAAAACTATGGCTGCGAAGTCGTCGCGGTCGCGGTCGATGTAGGCCAGGGGGAGGAGACTTCCGGGCTGGAACAGAAGGCGTACGCCACCGGTGCATGCGATTTCTATCTCATCGATGCGAAAGAAGAATTCGCGCGCGAATATCTCTTCCCCGTTTTGAAAGCTGGGGCAATTTACGAAAAGGATTATCTGCTTGGCACCTCCACTGCCCGCCCGCTCATCGCGCGCAAACAGGTGGAGATCGCGCTGGCGACCGGATGCGACGCCGTTGCACACGGCTGCACGGGCAAGGGTAACGATCAGGTTCGATTCGAGCTCGCGTATCAGGCGCTGGCGCCGGAGTTGAAGATCATCGCGCCGTGGCGCGAGTGGTCGATCGTCTCGCGCGAAGATGCGATCGACTTCGCCGCCTCGCGCGGAATTCCCGTACCGGTGACGAAAAAAGATCCGTACTCGCGCGATCGCAATCTCTGGCATCTGTCGCACGAAGGCGGGCCGCTCGAAGATCCGTCGTTCGAGCCGGAAGCGTCGATGTTCAAGCTGACCATCGATCCGACGCTCGCGCCGGCCATACCAGAGAAGGTGACCATCGCGTTTGAGTCTGGTGAGCCGGTTGCGGTGAATGGAAAACAGCTCTCGCCGGCGAAGCTGATTCAGACGCTGAACGAAATCGGCGGACGGCACGGCGTCGGCCGCGCGGATCTCGTCGAGAATCGGCTCATCGGCATCAAGTCGCGCGGCGTGTACGAAACGCCGGGCGGCACGCTTCTCGTCAATGCGCTGCGGGCGCTCGAGTCCATCACGCTCGATCGCGACAGCTCGCATGAAAAAGAGCGCATCGCCACGCGTTATGCGGAGCTCGTGTATTTCGGCCAGTGGTTCTCGCCGCTGAAAGAAGCGTTCGATGCGTTCGTGAACACGATGATGGCCAATGTCACCGGCGAGGTCACGCTGAAGCTGTACAAAGGCGGGGCGATCGTCGTCTCGCGCACGTCGCCGTACTCGCTGTATTCGGAGGACCTCGCGTCCTTCAACATGCGCGGCTACGACGCGAAAGACTCCGCCGGATTCATCCGCCTCTTCGGCCTGCCGCTGCGCGGACGAAAGCGGATCGGGCCGTTCGCCGTGGAAGAGAAGATCGCCAAGTGAAAAAGGACCAACTCTGGGGTGGGCGGTTCGAAGGAGAGCCTTCGGATCTGCTACGTGCGTTCAACGATTCCTTCGCCTTCGACGTGCAGCTCTTCGCCGAGGATGTGGAGGAATCGGTGGCGTGGACGAGGGCGCTCGAACGTGCGGGAGTCCTGACCGCCGACGAATCGAAAAGGATTGTTGAAGGGCTGAACAGTGTAGGGGCGGCCTTCAGGCCGCCCGGCGGGCTGAAGCCCGCCGCTACACCTGATTACGAAGATGTCCATTCCTACATCGAAGCAAAACTTCGCGATGCGATCGGCCCACTCGCAGGGAAACTGCACACCGGCCGCTCACGCAACGATCAGGTAGCGACCGATTTGAAACTGTGGCTCAAGCGCGCGTGCGACGAGGCGATCGCCAACATTCGCGCGGTTGCCAAGGAGTTGGCGAATCGGGCAAAAGAAGAGGCGGCGACGCCGATGCCCGGCTACACGCACTCGAAGCAGGCGGAGCCGATTACGTTCGGCCATTGGTGCCTCGCGTATTGCGAGATGCTGGTCCGTGACGTCGATCGTCTCGAGTCTGCAAAAAAACGCGGCGATGAATGTCCGCTCGGCTCGGGGGCACTCGCTGGAACGCCGCTGTCCGTCGATCGTGACGCCCTCGCGAAGTCCCTCGGATTTTCGCGTGCGACGGCGAATTCGATCGACGCTGTCTCCGATCGCGACTTTGCGGCCGAATATCTTTTCTGCGCCTCGCTGCTGCTGTCGCATCTATCGCGACTGGCAGAGGATCTCATTTTCGTCACCAGCGATGAAGCGGGATATGCAGAGCTGCCCGACGCAATGGCGACCGGCTCTTCGCGCATGCCGCAGAAGAAAAATCCCGACGTGCTCGAGCTCGTGCGCGGACACGCCGGACGGGCGATCGGCGAGCTCACAGGACTGCTGGCCGTGATGAAGGGAATCCCGCTCGCGTACGACAAAGATCTGCAGCTCGACAAGGAGCCGCTGTTTCGAATGCGCGCCACGCTCGCCGTCGCGCTTCCGGCGATCGCCGCATTGATCGCCGGATTGAAAGTGAATCACGATCGGATGCGCGCTGCTGCGCAGGGTCCGATGCTCATCGCCACCGCTGTCGCCGATGCGATGGCGGCGAAGGGAACGCCGTTTCGCGAGGCGCACGAGCGCGTGAGTCGCGATCTCGCGTCGATCGACAAACTGGCGAAGGAGTACGGCGTGACGCTCGAGTCGATTCTGACGAAGAAGAACTGTTTCGGCGGCACAGCGCCGGAGCGGGTGAAGGAGGCGGCTGCGAGAATGTTTGCGCAGTTGTCATCCCGAGCGTAGCGAGGCCTGGTCGGTTGCGTGGCTCGAATCTTCAGCTTCCTGCCTCCCGGCCTACCAGGCCCCTCGCTACGCTCGGGGTGACATGACGATGAGAATTGTTTCGATGGACAGCGCGGAGCGGGTGAAGGAGGCGGCTGCGAGAATGTTTGCGCAGTTGTCATCCCGAGCATAGCGAGGCCTGGTCGGTTGCGTGGCTCGAATCTTCAGCTTCCTGCCTCCCGGCCTAGCAGGCCCCTCGGTACGCTCGGGGTGATATGACGATATGAAGCTTCCCAAAGGTTTTCTTGCCTCCGGCATTCGCGCCGGCATCCGAAAAAAACGTCCCGACCTCGGTCTCATCGTGGCCGAGACGGGAGCGAATGCCGCCGCCGTCTTTACACAAAATCGATTTCAGGCCGCGCCAGTCGTTCTCGCGAAGGCATCGCTGAAGAAAACTGGAGGTCGCGTCAAGGCGGTCGTGGTCAACGCCGGCTGCGCAAACGCGGTAACCGGGAA
>QHVY01000121.1 GCA_003223695.1 Acidobacteriota bacterium | reverse complement strand
ACGCATTTTTTGGCAGCGCGCGCAGTATCGATGTCACATCGACGGCGGCTGATCCCACGTTCAGCATCACGCTTCGCGTCGGCGGCTTCTCCACCATCACATCAATGGACAAAGCGGCGTTCGTTTCGCGAGTGAGATCAGCCGGCCGATCACTTCGCAGATCGACAGCGCGGGGCGCACCGCCGGGCCACGTGAGGACGCGCCGGCCGGCCGCTTCCTCCTGCTGTCCGATTCCCTCATCGACATGCAGCTTCCACGGCTCTTTCGGTCCGGCGGAGAAGAAAACGGTCTGCGCGCGAACGCCGCTCGTATCAGCCGGGAGATCGGGCAGATCGACTCGATCTTTGTATGTTAGGCCAAAGCCGAACGGGAACAGCGGATGGTAGTCGGCATCGCCGCGATTCAATACCACCTGCGATGCGAGCTTCGGCCACGAAAAAGAAAGCTTGCCGCGGAAATCGTATTTCCCGAACAGAACGTCCGCGATTCCTTCACCTTCACTTCCAGGCAGCCAGGCGGCGACAAAGGCATCTGACGAATTCAGAAATGGATTGACCCACAGCGGCCGCCCCGAGAGAAACAGCGATACCACCGGCACGCCGGCGTCTTTCAATCGCCGAAGAAGGGCAAGATCGTATACATTATCGTATACAATTGTTTGTCGATCGCCTTCCCACTCCGCATACGGGTTCTCGCCAAAGACAACGATCGCCACATCAGGTTTGTCCTGGAACTTGCCATCGGGACTCAGCGTCGCCCGCCCTCCCGCCGCCTCCACTGCGGCCCGAATTCCGTCCCAGATCGAAGTGCCGCCTGGGAAATCGGCGTTTGTGTTGCCGTCGCCTTGCCACGAGATCGTCCAGCCGCCGGCCTGTTTGGCGATGTTGTCGGCGCCGTCGCCTGTCACGAGCACCTTGCTCTGGGGTCGCAGTGGGAGCAGATGCCGATTGTTCTTCAGCAACACGATCGATTCGCGAACTGCTCGACGCGCGACGCGGCGGTGCTCAGGCGATCCGAATTGTTCCGGTTTCCCCCCTAATCGACGCTGCGAAGGTCTGCCTGCGGTGAAGAGTCCGGCGCGCATTTTGACGCGAAGGATTCTTCGGACAGCGTCATCGAGCCGCGATTGTTCAATCTCGCCGCTTTTCACTTGGGCGACGAGGTTTTCGTACAGCGCTTTCCAGTCGTCGGGAACCATGAACATGTCGACGCCGGCATTGAATGACTGCGAGCAGCTCTGATTCGTGCACCCCGGGACCTGACCATGCCCATTCCAGTCGCCGATGATGAAGCCGTTGAATCCCATTCGCCGTTTGAGCACGTCGGTCAGGAGTTCTCGATTGCCATGCATCTCGCGGCCGTGCCAACTGCTCTGCGAAACCATGATGGCCTCGACGCCGGTTTTGATCGCGTCGACGTAACCGGCCGCATGAATATCGCGCAGCTCTGTCTCTGAAACGACGCTATCGCCCTGATCCTTGCCGCCGGCGGTGCCGCCGTCGCCCAGAAAATGTTTCGCCGTGGCGATGACCCTCGGCTGCAGACCTTCGATCATTTTCGCCGCGCATGTGCGGACGAGGTCCGGATCTTCGGAATAGCTCTCATACGTGCGGCCCCAGCGATCATCGCGGGCCACCGCGACGACGGGGGAGAAGCTCCAATCGATTCCGGTAACCGCCATCTCCGTCGCCGTGATGTCGCCGATGCGGCGAATCAGCTCGAGATCACGCGTCGCCCCGAGGCCGATGTTGTGCGGGAAGATCGTCGCGCCGACGACGTTGCTGTGGCCGTGGACGCCATCCGATCCCCAGATGATCGGAATTGCCTGCTTGCCGCCGGACGTATCCATCGACGCGTCGTAGAACGCGTCGGCCAGGGACAGCCAGTCATTGACGCTCGCGTGGCGATTGTTGTTAGGCCAGGCCCCGCCGCCGTTGAGGACGGAACCGAGGTGATAGGCGCGGATGTCGGCTGGGGTGACGGCGGTGATACTGGCCTGAATGATCTGTCCGACTTTTTCCTCCACGCTCATCCGCGCCAGGAGATCGTCGATGCTCTTTGAATCTCGTGGGAACGGGCTTTTGATTGCTGGCCAAGTTTCGGGGTGGACTGTTGCCGGATCGGTCGTCGAAAACAACTTGCCGACCTCCCGCCACGTGATCAGTTTGATGTTGTTCTCACGGAGCAAATTGCGAAAGCGCTCGCTCGTGACGAAATCGAAGTCGCGCTGCCGCCACGCCGCGCCCCAATTCGGGTGATCGTCTGTGGCGGCGCGCATCTCAGAATCGTCGTATGCGAGATGCACAATGAGCTCCGAGACGCCAGGCTGCAGGTTCTTCAATGTGTCCGTGTAGAACTGCTCTGCTGGAATGTCCGGCTCAATGGAGATGAATCGGTCGATGACTACATCGTTGTCGGTCAAAAGCGGAGCAAAATCTGGTCGTGCCGCAAGC
This sequence comes from Acidobacteriota bacterium, assembly GCA_003223695.1. Classification (GTDB taxonomy): domain Bacteria; phylum Acidobacteriota; class Thermoanaerobaculia; order Gp7-AA8; family Gp7-AA8; genus Gp7-AA10. Next base: position 3,872 of record QHVY01000121.1, on the reverse strand, counting down.
TCCTTCGGAATCGCTGCCGGAATGTTGTAAGCGCGCGAAGCGCGAAGAAGTACCGCGAAGAGCGCGGCGTTTTGATGCAGCGTTCGCATGTGTGAATCGAGATGCGTCGGTTGAATGCCGGCCGCGCGCGCCCGATCGATTTGCGCGCGGATCTCTGCTTCGGCATCGCTCGGATCGATGTGCGTCGCCGCGGCGTCTTCTGTCGAATAGAAATAGCCGCTATTGTCGAGCAACGACGCTTTTGATGTGATCGAGCGCCAGCGGTAGCCGCTCCACTCGCTGGTCAGCGTGAGATGCAGACCGAGATCAGCCTCCGGGTGTTTTCGCGCGTACTCCGCGATCTCGGAAAACCACGGCGTGGGAACCATGATGCTGGCGGAGTTGATGGCCCCGCTGTCGAGCGCTTTGATCGACGCGGCGTTGACTGAGTGGGTCATGCCGAGGTCGTCGGCGTGGATGATGAGGAGCTTCGCGTCGCTGGGATAACCTAGCCGCTCCGCCAGTGTGAGGGCCGGCTTCAGCCGGCCGGCTAAAGCCGGCCCGCACACGGACACTGCGATCACCGCAGCAGCGAGAAGCATGATCGATGGACGCAGAATATACATGATGGCAAGAACTCTTACTGTTGCCGGTCTCCTGCTCGCGATGGCGTGTCAGAAGCCCGCCCACACCGGCGAGCATCCCGTGCGCATCGGCTTCTCGATGGACACGCTCAAGGAGGAGCGCTGGACGCGCGACAAGGATCTCGTTGAGCAGCGTGCCCGCGAGGTTGGAGCGCTGCTCGATATTCAAGTGGCAAATGGGAGCGACTCCGTTCAGACGAAGCAGTGCGAAAACATGCTGGCCAAAGGCGTGGACGTTCTGATCGTCGCTCCGCACAACGGCGAGGTCGCCGCGTCGATCGTCGAGGCTGCGCATCGCAAAGGAGTTCCGGTCATCGCCTACGATCGGATGATCCGCGACTGCGACGTCGATCTTCATGTCGCGCATCAGCAGAATAAGATCGGCGAGATGCAGGCCGCGTATGCCTTGAAGCATGTGCCGAAAGGCAACTACGTTCTGATCGGCGGCGCGCCGACGGATTATAACGCTCTGATTCTCCGCGAGGGGCAGATGAGAATTCTCAAACCGGCGATCGATCGAGGCGATGTCAGGATCATTTCCCAGCAGTTCGCGCGTGAGTGGAAACCGGAGGAGGCGCTTCGCATCACTGAAGATGCGCTCATCCGAACAGGAAAAAGGATCGATGCGATCGTCGCGTCCAATGATGGAACTGCCGGCGGCGCGATTTCGGCTCTCGAAGCGGCGAACCTCGCCGGAAAAGTTCTGGTCACCGGACTCGACGCGCAAAAGGACGCTGTGCAGCGCATCGTCCGCGGCACTCAGACGATGACCATCTACACGCCGATCCGGCCGCTCGCCTTCGGCGCTGTCGATGCAGCGATGAGGCTCGCCCGCAAACAGCACGTGGACGCTCCCGATCGGATCAACAACGGAAAACGCGACGTGCCGTCGATTCTTTACGAAGCGATCGTTGTCGATCGTAGCAACGTCGATCAGACGGTGATCAAGGATGGGTACCAGCGGCGCGAAGAGATCTATCAATGAGATGTTTAGCGATTGCGCTGCTTGCGGCCTGCGCATCAGCTCCGTTGAATGAGTCAATCGACCGTTCAGCAATTCTGCGCGTCATGAGCGCCGCCGCCGACTGGCAGCTCGCGCATCCGTCGAAGCATCCGCCCTACGACTGGACGCAGGCGCCGTTCTGGATCGCGCTTAATGTTTTCGCGCCATTGTCGAGCGATCCACAACGATACTTGGCTGCAGTGCGGCGAAATGGCGAGGAGAACCGCTGGCGGCCAGGCCTGCGTCCGCTCTGCGCCGATGATCATGCGATTACGCAGAGCTATTTTCTGCTGCATCGTGTCGAGAAAAATCCGGCGATGATCGAGCCCGCGCTGCAGATGTTCGATGCGGTCATCCGCTATCCATTTGACGAGTCGCTTGAATTTGAGAATTGGGAGAAAACTTGGCGGCAGTGGACCTGGTGCGATGCGCTCTTCATGTCGCCGCCGGCTTTGGCGATGGCCACGCGCGCAACCGGCGATCGGCGCTATCTCGATTTCATGAATCGAATGTGGTGGAAAACCACCGACTACCTCTACGACAAACAGGAACATCTCTACTATCGCGACAGCCGTTTCTTCGGAACGAAGATTTTCTGGAGCCGCGGAAACGGGTGGGTGCTCGCCGGGCTCGCGCGCGTGCTGATGGAAATGCCGTCGGATTATCCCGACCGCCCACGCTATGTCGCACTCTTTCGCGAGATGGCGTCGAGGATCGTGACGCTGCAGTCGAGCGACGGTTACTGGCGCTCGAATCTGCTCGATCCGACTGCTTTGCCGCTGCCGGAAACCAGCGGCACAGCCTTTTACGTGTACGCGCTGGCGTGGGGAGTCAATGAAGGTCTTCTCGATCGCCGAGCGTATGAGCCGGCGATTCGCCAAGGATGGGCCGCGCTCGTGCGTGCCGTTCATCCGGATGGAATGCTCGGCTATGTACAGCGCATCGGCGATCAGCCCGGCGACACGTCGGCGTCGGGTACGGAGATCTACGGCGTTGGCGCGTTCATTCTTGCGGGGACTGAGGTTTATCGATTCACCTCAGCTCCGTCCTCTCCGTCTTCTCTGTGGTGATGTTGGTGTATCGTCTCGCGCCATGAAAATCGGAATCATCGGCGCAGGACAAATTGGATCAACCGTCGGCAAGCTCTGGGTGGAAGCTGGACATGACGTGCGCTTCGCTTCGCGTCATGCCGAAGAGCTGAAGCCTCTCGTCTCAAAACTCGGAAAGCGTGCCTCGGCCGGAACGCCCGCGGACGCCGCGAAGTTCGGCGACGTGGTCATGATGACTCTTCCTGTCAAAGCGATTCCTGATCTCGCACGCGATCTCGCCCCGCTGCTCTCGGGCAAAGTCGTCCTCGACACGGGTAACGCATACGAGAATCGCGACGGCGCTGTCGCGGGAGAGGCGTCGCGACATCCGCAGGGTTCCGCAGGTTGGGCGGCGGCGATGTTCCCCGGCGCGCATTGGGTCAAAGCGTTCAATACCGTCTATTTCAAAACGCTCGCGAGCGAGGCGCATCGCAAAGGCGACAAACTCGGCATTCCACTCGCTGGCGATGATCGCGAAGCCGTCGACATCGCCGCCCAGCTCGTGCGCGATGCCGGCTTCGATCCAGTGCTTGTCGGTCCGCTGGCTCGCGGAAAAGAATTCGAACCCGGCACAAAGCCTTACAACTCAGGCATGAGCGGAACGGAATTGCGGAAGCTGCTGGAATGATCACCACAGAGAGCACGGAGTACACAGAGACGCCTCCGTGCTCTCCGTGTTCTCTGTGGTGATCTTCAGAAATTACACGGCGATGTCAGCCCGGACGCCGGCACCGTGTCTTTGAATTTGATTGAGCGTCTGCGCAGATCGGCCACCGCGGCCTCGATCGATTGCGGCGACTGCACTCTGCCGCCGCGGAAATAGACCCAGTCGATGTCTTCATCCCAGCGGCGAACATCGGGTGCGGCAAGGAAGTGGTCCCGGACGAACCACAGATTGAAATTGATCGACATCATCGATTCCGGGTAGTACTTGCCGCCGTGCTCTGCGACTTGTAGCCCGTCGACAAAGTAGCGAACGACTCCGCGGCCGACCTGGGCCACCAGCGTGTGCCATCCGGCAAGAGCGCCAGCATTGTGCGTTTCGGTGTTGTCGGCGATCCACGGCTCGAGCTGGAATGTCTCCCACGTCGTAAAGAAGATCGTCGGGCCGGTGTGATTCCAGCCGCCGTTCGGCAGATATTCGAAATCGATTTCACT
>QHVY01000120.1 GCA_003223695.1 Acidobacteriota bacterium | reverse complement strand
GTAGCGCCACCGGAGCACTACATGGGCAACGTGCAGCGGATCATGTATGTGCATGTGCCCACGGCGTGGAACGCGCTGCTGGCGATGACGTTCGCGTTCGCGGCGGCGATCGTGTCGCTGTTCAAGTCTGACTTGAAGTGGGACGCGCGGCTGGAGGCGGCGATCGAAGTCGGCGTCCTGCTCGCGTTTCTGCTGTGCTGCCAGGGCGCGATCTGGGCGAAGCCGACGTGGGGCGTGTGGTGGGATTGGGATCCGAGGTTGACAACGACGGCGGTGTTGCTGTTTGCATTCGCCGGAATCCTGGCTTTGCGCCGCTTTGTCGACGACCCCGTCAAGCGCGCGACGTGGTCGGCGGTGGCGACGATCATCGCGTACGTCGACGTGCCGATCGTGTACTACTCGGTGCGTTGGTGGAACTCACTGCACCAGCAGCAGTCGAGCCCGGCGACCGTGTCCTCGCAGTTTTACCTGCCGCTCCGGCTGAATGCGTTCGGAGTTCTGTTTCTGATGAGTGGATTCATCATGCTGCGCGCGGAGATCGCCTCGCGCCGCATCGCGACCGAGCTCGCGCCGCCGCCGCGGGATCTCGTGGGAGAGCTCGCATGAGCGGCGGCTACATCACAGGCGGTTGGGCGTTCGTGTGGGCGGCGTACGGATGGACGGCGGTCGTCTTGATCGTCTACGGGACGTCGCTGATTACGCGGCTGAGGCGCGAACGCTCCCGATGAATCGTTCCCGGCTTTTTCTCCTCGTCGCGCTGGCTGTCGCTCTGACCGGCTTCGCGTTGATTGCGGGAAGCCGCATCAGCCGCAACCTTGTTTACTACTGGACGCCGACGGACATCACACATGCGGGTGACAAGGCTTACGGAGCGACCATTCGCCTCGGTGGTCAAGTGGCACCGGGATCGATTCGCATGGGAAATGGCTCCGCGCTCGATTTCGATGTCACCGACCGCAACACCACTGTGCACGTGAAATCGAACGGCGTTCCGCCGCAGATGTTTCGCGAGGGAATCGGCGTTGTCGTCGAGGGAACGATGGTGCGCAGCGGCTACTTTCAAAGCGACCGGCTGATGGTCTCTCACAACAATGAATATCGCGCGCCGAAAGCGGGCGAGCGCATCGACGCCAAGCAATTGATCAAGTCGACGAAGGGGCTGGAATGATCCGCACCCCTCACCCGGCCCTTCGGGCCACCCTCTCCCGATGGGAGAGGGCACTCGGCGATCCGTCTCCCGCCGGGAGAAAGAGGGCAGTCGGCAAGCGCGATCCCTCTACCGCCGGGAGAAAGAGGGCAGTCGGCAAGCTCGATCCCTCTACCGCCGGGAGAACGAGGGCACTCGGCAAGCGCGATCCTTCTCCCGCCGGGAGAAGGTGCCGCGAAGCGGCGGATGAGGGGCCGCGATGACCGCCGCCCTCGGCCGCTTCCTAATCCTCGCCTCGGTCTTCGTCTGCGCAGCCGGCTCGATGATCGGCTTTGCCGCCGGCAAGAAACGCTCGCTCGACGGCCTGCAGATGGCCAGGCGATTCGCGTACGGATTCGCGGTGCTGATGATCCTCGCGACGGGCGTGATGGAGTTTGCGCTGCTCACGCACGATTTCTCCGTCGGCTACGTTGCGCAAGTCGGATCGCGCGAAGTGCCGACGTGGGTAACAATCGTCAGCCTCTGGTCATCGCTCGAAGGATCGATTCTCTTCTGGGGCCTTGTCCTCGGCCTCTACATCGCGGGCGCGACGTGGCTGACACGTAGTCAACATGTTGACTATATGCCGTACGCAATTGGGACGTGGCTTGGCTGCGCGACGTTCTTCAGTTTTCTCATCGCCGGTCCGGCAAATCCTTTCGTGAGCGTGCCGGCAGCACCCGATGGTCCGGGGCCCAATCCGCTGCTGCAGAACCACATGCTCATGATCATCCACCCCCCCTTCCTTTACCTCGGCTACGTCGGCATGACCATTCCGTTCGGCTTCGCCTGCGCGGCGCTGCTGCGCGGGCGCCTGGGGCACTCGTTCCTGCGTCCGCTTCGCGCGTCGCTGATGCTGCCGTGGATCTTTCTCACAATCGCAATCATGCTGGGTGGCTGGTGGGCGTACGAAGTTCTGGGGTGGGGCGGCTATTGGGCGTGGGATCCGGTGGAAAATGCGTCGCTGCTTCCCTGGCTGACCGCTACAGCCGCGCTGCACTCCGCCGTAGTCATGGAGCGGCGCGGTGTTCTCAAAGGCTGGACGGTCACGCTCGTCCAGGCGAGCTTCCTCCTCACAATTCTCGGCACGTTCATGACGCGATCGGGCGTGTTCAATTCCGTCCATTCATTCACGCAGAGCTCGATCGGACCGGCGATCCTCGTTTTTCTCGCGGCAGCGCTGGTGTTCTCGGTCGTGCTGCTCGCCTTGCGCGTCGATTCACTCGAGTCCGAAGGCAAGCTCGAAAGTCCAATCAGCCGGGAAGGGATGTTCCTCGTCAACAATCTTTTCTTCGTCCTGCTTACGTTCACGATTTTGATCGGGACGATCTTTCCGCTCGCCGTCGAGGCATTCAACGGAAAACAGATGAGCGTCGGCCGGCCGTATTTCGATTCGATGGTCGTCCCGGTCGGCACTGCGCTCCTATTTCTGATCGGCGTCGGCCCTGCACTTCCGTGGGGACGGACGACCAGGCAGCAGGCGATCCGCTCACTCCTCCTGCCGTTCACGAGCGGAGTCGCTGTCGCGCTGATCGGCTTTGCAGCCGGCGCTAGGAATCCGTGGACGCTCGTGACGCTGCTCTTCGGCGGTTACGCAGCGTGGGTGACGTTCGTGGAGATGTCGCGCGGCGGGCCGAGAGTGTTACGGCGTGGCCGTAGACGGATCGGCGCGTACATCGTTCATGCTGGCGCGGTGATCGTCTTCGTGGCGATCGCAGTCAGCAGCACGATGCGCACGTCGACCGAAGTGCGGCTCAAGCCGAACCGGCAGTCCACGATCGCCCGTTTTGCCGTGACTTCGAAAGGAAAAGCGGTGACCACGCTCGAGCCGCGCATGAATCAATACGCGGCGATGCGCGAGCCGATCGGCACGCCTGATGTGCACTCCACGCTGACGCACGATTTGTATTTGTCGATCATGAACATCGATCCCGGCAATCAGACAGTGTCCGTGATGATGCTGATTACGCCGATGGTGTCGTGGATCTGGATCGCGGTATTGATGATGGGGGTGGGGGGCGTGGTCGCTTTGGTTCCGCGCAGGCAGCGTGTTGTTCGTCAGGCGCTGCAAGAGGACATTGTTCCAGCATGAACCGCACCGTCCTCATCGTCGGCTCCGCCATAACGATCGCGCTCGTCGCGGTCCTTTTTCTCGGTCTGGGCAAGGATCCGACGGCAATCAATTCGCCGCTCGTTGGCAAGCCTGCACCGCCGTTCGCGCTGACGTCGCTCGGCGGACAAAGATTTGACATCAGGCAGTTGCGCGGAAAGCCAGTCATCGTGAACTTCTGGGCCACGTGGTGTGTGCCGTGTTACCAGGAGCACCCCGTACTCGTGGAAAACGCGCGCACGATCGGCGGCGACGTTCAATTTCTCGGCGTCGTCTTCAACGACAGCGAAGACAAGATCAACGCGTTTCTGCGCGAGCGCGGATCGGCATACCCGACGCTGCTCGATCAGCAGGGAAAAACGGCGATCGAGTACGGCGTCGGCGGCGTTCCGGAAACGTTCTTCATCAATCGGCGGGGCGTGATCGTGGCCAAGTTCGTCGGACCGATGACGACCGAAATTCTGCAGTCGAATCTCTCCAAGGCGCTGCAATGATTTTTCTTTTTTTTCTTCTCGTCGCCCTTGCGCCTCCGCAGGGACGGCCTCTGAGCGGAACAGCACTCGAGCAGCGCACGCAGGAGGTGTCTTCGCTCCTGCGCTGCCCGGTATGCCAGGGAATGTCGGTCGCCGATTCGCCGTCAACGGTGGCCCTGGACATGAAACATCAGGTGCGCGACATGCTCGCGCGCGGATACACGCAGGAGCAGATCCTCGCGTACTTCGTGCAGTCGTACGGTCAGTTTGTGCTGCTGAAGCCGGAAAATCGCCTGATCTGGATTCTCCCCATCCTGATCCTGATCGCAGGCGCTATAGTAGTAGTTACTACAGCAAGAAAACTCTCCCCACCCGCAGGCTGAGCGCATCGGCGATGCTGCTCGCCGGAGTGATCGTCGGTTTCATGTTCCTGTACGGCATGAAGCGACGGCAGGAGCGGAGCGATCTCGAGCGCGCCGATCTCGAAGCGAAACGCGACGCGCTCATCGGCCGGTTGCGCGAAGGCGCCGACCCGGCGCTCGAACGCGAAGCCGCCGAAGTGCTGTGGAAGTTGGAAAACGTAGAGCCGACTCTTAGTCGGCTCGAGCCGGCTGGAGAGCCGGCTCTACGTAGCTCTGCCCTCAAGGGCTTCGCCTGGGGCGCAGCATCCGTTGCAATCCTGGCGGGCATCGGCTGGTTCGTCATGCAGTCGGCAAAACCAAAGGACGCGTTCGCGCAGCTGCAGCAGTCAGTTGAGAAGAACCCGGACAATCTTTCCCTGCGCGATGATCTGGCCAAAGCCTATCTCGATCGCGAAAACCTCAACGGCGTCGCTGAGCAGACGCGTTACGTCCTGCAGCGTAATCCGAACGATGCGCGTGCGTTGACGTATCAGGCGCTGGTGCACATGGCTGCGCGTCAACCGGAAACGGCCGCGGCGATGTTGCAGCGCGCGACGGAGTCGGATCCCAATCTGATCGATGCCTGGGTGGGAATCGCCTGGCTGAGCGCCGAGAACGGCGATCTTCCGCGTGCTCAAGCGGCGATCGACGAGGCGAAGCGCCGCCATCCGGAAGCGGCGCCGCGTCTCGATGAGCTGATGTCGCATCTTCGCCCCGCAACGCCGCTGCACATCACGCTGACTCTGGCGGACGGCGTCACGCCGCCGGCGAAAGGAGTCATCTTCATTATCGCGCGCACCGCCGGAGTCACCGCGGGCCCGCCCGCCGCGGTCAAGCGCCTCCCGCTCGGTGCGTTTCCGATGACCGTCGAATTGACCGCCGCAGATTCGATGATGGGCCAGCCGCTGCCGGCGAAGCTTCGGCTCGAGGCGCGCATCGACTCTGATGGCGATCCGCTGACGCGCGATCCAAAAGATCCGAGCGCATTCGTCGATGGTGTTGCGGTGGGGCAAAGCATGACGCTCACACTGAGATGAAATTTCAAATTTCAAATTTCAAATGAAAAATTAAAAGGCGCCGCTGTGATCCTCTTTTCATTTTTCATTTGCAATTTGAAATTCTTAATTTCTCGATTTTTGACTGCGGCGCTAGAATCATTGTCAGTAGTCGGAGCCTAGGGGTGGCCTAACGGCCTGAGATCAAACCCTTGGAACCTGACCCGGTTCGGACCGGCGTAGGGAAAGGCGAAATGTGAGTCCTTTAGTTCTTCTTCTCGTTCTCAGCGGCGTTGTCTTTGATCCCAATCATCATCCGATCGGCGGCGCGAGGGTGGCGATCGAGAACGTGCAGCCGGTGACGACCGCGGCGGACGGACGTTTCCGATTCGACGTCCCGCGCGGAACATACGCGTTGCGCGTGACCCAAAGCGGATTTCAGCCGCGCACGATCGCGGCCACAGCGGGAGAGGACGTGGCCATCACTCTCCGGCCGCTGCTCGCGGAGAACATCGTCGTCTCTGGCATTCGCGCCGAAGCGGAGACGCCGGTGACGAAAACGGATGTCAGCCGCGTCGAAATTGAGCGCGATTACTACGGCCAGGATATCCCGATGCTCTTGCGCGACACGCCGTCGATCAACGCGTACGCCGAGGGTGGGGTGGGCGGGTCGGGCTATTCGTATATCACGCTGCGCGGAGTCAGCTCATCGCGAATCAATTTCACTCTCGACGGCGTTCCGCTCGCCGACTCCGAAGATATGGCCACGTACTTCGTCGATTTTCCCGATCTCGCGCACTCGCTGGAAAGCATTCAGGTGCAGCGCGGCGTGGGCACGTCGACGGTGGGCTCAGCATCATTCGGCGGATCGATCAATCTCGAGAGCGTCCCTCTTTCGCAGACTCAGATGACCGACGTGTGGTTAGGCGGCGGATCGTTCGGGACGAAACTGGTTAATGTCGGCTATCAGTCAGGGACTCTGCCCGGCGGCTTCGCCATTTACGGCCGGCTTTCTGCGCAGGAGACCAATGGATTTCGGGAGCACGCCGGCACGCGTCAACACAATCTTTTTCTGAGTGCGGCAAAACAGAACGAAGATTCTCAACTGAAGCTCACCGGCTTCGCCGGCCACGAATATCAGCAGAATTCGTATTTCGCGGCGGATGCACAAACTCTGGAGACAAATCTGCGCGCCAACCCGATGTCACCCGATGAACGCGACAGCTTCGGCTACAACCTCGCCCAACTCGAGTACCTGCGGTCGAACATGACCGCCTCGGTTTTTTTCCAGCGTGGCTACGGCTGGTATCGCCTCTACGACGATGAAGCGAATCAAATCGGGCTGCGGCAGTACGGGCTCGACGGTCTGCTCATCGGATCGATGGTCACGTACAGCACGCCCCACGCGAACTACGGCATCCACGTCAACGAATTTCGCCGCGAGCACACACGCGATCTGATTGGCGACGGGCGCGACTACTACAACTACGGCACGAAGAGCGAGGCAAACGCGTTCGCTAAATTCAACTGGGACTCGGCATCGTGGCACTTCTACTCCGACAATCAGCTTCGCACGACCGACTTTCACTACCACGGCGATGTGGCGATCGATCCAATTCGCTGGATGTTCTTCAATCCGAAAATCGGCATTCGTCACGGCGGCTTCTACGCCTCGGCCGGCCTCTCGCGCCGCGAGCCGGCGCGCAACGATCTCTTCCAGGGCGAGGACAACGCCACGATTCCTCATGATCTACACGCCGTACGCCCCGAGCGCCTGCTCGATTTCGAAGCGGGGTGGGATCTGCACACCGCGCGCGGCTCGATTTCGTCAAATATTTATATGATGAATTTTCGTAATGAGATTGCCGCCACCGGCGAGCTGTCGGACATCGGCCTGCCGCTGCGGCGCAATGTCGACCGCAGCTACCGGCGTGGCATCGAGATCAACGCGTCGTGGCAGATCGCGCCAACGTTGCAGGTTCGTGGCAACGCGAACGTCAGCCGCAATCGCATCCACGAGTGGACGCAGTTCTATGATGTGTACGACGTCGCGGGAAATATTGTCGATAGCCGCCCCGTGACATATTTCAATGTCGAGCCGCTGCTGACCCCCTCGGTAATTCTCAATCCGGCCATCGATTACACCCCTTCATCGCGTTTCGCTCTCGGCGCAGTCGGGCACTACGTGAGTAAATCGCATCTCGACAACACCAACAACGAGGCGTTCGTGGCTCCGTCGTTTTTCGTTGTCGACGCGAGTGCGGCGGTGAGCGTCTGGCGATCGGCCCGTGTGATGCTGCAGGTCAACAATCTGTTCAATCGCAAACGCGTCTTTCCGAGCGGCTACAGCTATCAGTTCTTCACGCCCGAGGGAACGATCGACGGCATCTCGTATTTCTATCCGCAGGCGGCGAGGAATGCAGTTTTGACGCTGCGTTTTGGCTTTCGTTCGCCGTTCGCCGTTCACCGTTGGCCGAGAGACACGGCGAACGGCCAACAGCCAACGGCCAACGGCAATTTGTGAGCTGGCTCGAAGTCTTCGCCGCGGTGATTACCGCCTACAGCGTGTGGCTCACCGTGCGCGAGAACATCTGGTGCTGGCCCACCGGAGTGGTCAGCGTCGTCTTGTACGGCTGGATTTTCTGGCAGGCGAGACTCTACGCGAACGCGTGGCTGCAGGCGTTTTACCTCGTGCTGATCGCGTACGGCTGGTACGAATGGCTGCATGGCGGGAAGCATCACGATGAGCTGCATGTATCGCGCACTCCTCTCCGCGGCTGGATCTTCACCATCGTCCTGGGCGTCATCGCCTCGTCGCTTCTCGGTTGGTCCATGCGGCGCTACACGAACGCCTCAATGCCGTACTCCGACGCCGCGACCACCGCCTTTTCAGTGGCAGCCGAGGCGATGACGACGAGGAAGTGGATCGAGAATTGGATCGTGTGGATCTTCGTCGACGGTGTGACGACGTGGATGCTCTTCGTGCAGCGGCTGTACGCTAGCACCATCTTGTACTTCTCGTTTCTGGTGCTCGCTGTGATCGGATGGATCGAATGGAAGAAATCGCTCGTCCGTTCCGAGTCTGCCTGACCGGCGCCGAATCGACCGGCAAGAGCGAGCTGGCGAAGGAGCTGGCGCGGCATTTCGCTGCGCCTTGGGTGCCGGAGTACGCGCGCGAGTACGCGGAGCGAGCGAATCGCGAGCTGAGCTACATGGACGTCATGCCGATCGCCCGCGGACAGATGGAGCTGGAACAGCGGATCTCCGCCGGCGCGCGAGACATTCTCATTCTCGACACCGATCTGCTCAGCACAGTTGTGTACAGCCGCCACCATTTCGGCGCGTGTCCGGCGATGATCGAAGCGCTCGCGCGCACGCGCCTCGCCGATCTCTATCTATTGATGGACGTCGATGTGCCCTGGATGGCCGACCCGGTGCGCGATTCGGGTCACGATCTGCACGAGCAGTTCTGTGACGCGCTCGACGAGTTCAAGGCCACCGTGCGCACGATTTCGGGTGGGTGGGGGGAGCGCTTCGAAAGGGCCTCGAGGGCGATCGAAGAGGCACTCACCCGTCGGCGTGAGTCGCCCCACCCCGCGGAGTGGTGAATCGGGCGGCGGTTGATGCGATCTTATTCACATGGCCAGCACAAAATCGCAGCTCATCAACCGAACGCAGGCGATCGACATCTTGCGCAGCGAACTGTTGAATCGTCTCGACGGCAATACCTCGGTCTGCCGGTACGCTGCGGAACGCGGCGTGATGTGCCACGGCTTTGCTCGTTGGGACGATGGCGAGCTTCGCGAGCACTACAAATGGATCGTGCGCCGCCAGCCGCGCATGAGCAGGAAAGAGCTGGAAGGAATCGCCGATCGATGGCAGCTCTCGCAGCTCGAGGTCAGCGAGCTGCCGACTTCGTGCGATGTCGAGGCCCGCATCCATGACATGTGCCGCGGCTGGGACGATTTCTCCAACGAAGATCTGTCGCGCTATCTCCTCGAGATCAGCGGAAGGAAATTCATCGTCCTATGAGCATTCGTATACGTCCGGTTGTTCACGAAGACCGCGATCGTCTTCTCGCGTTTTACCGAAGTCTCTCGCCGGAGTCACTGCACGCGCGCTTTTTCGAGGCGTGTTCGCCCGACGCTGCGCTCGCGAGCTCTCCCGTCGACGTCGATCGGCGCAACACCGTCGGCGTGGTGGCGGAGCTTGGCGAGCAAATCGCGGCGTCGCTCACTATTTCCGGTTCCGCAACTCAGCGGAAATTGCTTTCGCCGTTCGCGATGATCTACAGGGCCGCGGCATCGGCACGCATCTGCTCGAGGCCCTTGTGGCATCGGCGAGAAGAAATCACGTCGAAAATTTTGTCGCCGAGGTGTTGCCACAGAACCGGGCGATGATGAATGTCTTTCACGGCTTCTCGCGCGACGTCACCAGCACCACCGGCGGCGGCATCGTCCAGGTTTCGTTTCCAGTGCCGAGCTAGCTTTGCGGCTCGACGATCTTCTTGCGCAGCGCGTACCCGACTGCTTCGGCGCGTGTGTGCAGCCGCAGTTTGTCGAGGATATTCCGCACGTGAAACTTCACTGTGTTTTCGCTGAGTCCGAGACGCTTGGCGAGGCGACGATTCGATGTGATGCCTTCCACCATGAGCTCCAGGACCTCTCGCTCGCGGGCAGTCAGCGCATTCTGGTCGTGCTGATCGGCGGCTGGCCGGGCGAATTCATGCAGGAGCTTGCGCGCGAGATTCGGCGTTAGTGCCGGCTCGCCGAGGCTGGCACGATCGAGCATGGAAAAGAAGTCGTCCGCCTCGAGATTCTTCAGCAAATAGCCTTGCGCGCCCGATTTGATGGCTTCGAAAAGTTTGGCGTCGTCTTCCGTCGCCGTGAGAATGATGACTTTGACATCCGGGAGTTCGGCCGTCAGTGTTCGCGTGGCGGCGAGACCGTCGATTTCCGGCATTTGCACATCCATCAGAATGAGGTCCGGCTTGAGTCGGCGCGCGAGATCGATTGCCTCGCGGCCATTCTTCGCTTCGCCGACGATGTCGTGCCCCTGCGTCGACAGCAAGCTGCGCAAGCCGTCGCGGAAAAGGGCATGATCGTCAGCGATTACGATTCGCACGCTGTCCTTATCTTACGTGCGCTGCGCCGCTGCGTCGCTCGGCTTCAATGGCTTTTGGAAAGAGAATGTCGTTTTCGAGATCCGCGATCTGTCGAATGCGCCCGAGATGCGATAGATCCTCGCTATGGTCATGCTTGATGGCCTGCAGCGGATACTCGATTCTGCCGAACAGCGGAACGACGAGCGTTTGATCCGCACCGGTCGGTGATTCCATCGATCGAATGTAGGGAAACAAGTACAGTTCCTCGCGGCGCATGTGCGGCACCAGATCCCTCGACAGCTGTTCCAGCTCATCGCAAAGACGCCACAGCTCCGGCTCGCTCGCAGCGTGGCCAGAGGCGACCTCGTTGCCCAGCAAAAGGAGATTCACGAGATCGCGACGGGCGCAGACGTGATGATGCGCGACGAGGTGATCGGCGAGGGCAGTGAGGCTCGCGCTGGTCCATTCGGTCGCTCCGCTGTCTGTCGCCAGCGGTACTCGCCCCGACAATAGATCGAGAACTTCTTCGCCACGGACAGCCGCTTGTCGCGACGCTTCCCGGAGCGTACGGTTGTTTCCGCAGCAGTAGTTGATTCCGAGTGTGGAGAAGATGCGGGCGGCTGTGGGGAGGGAATCGACGATTGCTCCTACAGTTGCGTCGAGCGTGACCGCGCCGCTCATACCGGCAGCGGAACTTCGAGACGCACTCGAGTTCCCTCTCCAGGCGCGCTGTCGACGGTCAAAGTTGCCCCGATGCTCTCCGCTCGTTCGCGCATCGTCGCCAAACCAAACTTCGGAAAATCGCTTCGCACGCGAGCACCGGGTACGAATCCGACGCCATCGTCGGCGATGGTCATCAGCAGGTTTCCGCCCGTTCGCCGGACGTCGATGGTCGTGTTTGTCGCTTTGGCGTGCTTGCGAACGTTCGTCAGCGACTCCTGCACGATTCGCACGAGCTGAAGCTCCGTGCCTGCCGGCACCGACAGCACGGGATCGATCGTCAGTTGCGTGCTGATTCCGCTCTGTTCTTTCCAGCGGGTCACGAACCGAACGTCACCGTACGCCTCGCGAGCCGCAGTGGCGAGCTCGCGCAGTTGCCCGCTCGCTTCGTCGTTCTTGCCGTGACGGATGTATTCGGTAGCCGCCTGAACTTTCGTGTTGACGTAGCCGAGGACCTGGGCGACGCCGTCGTGCATTTCGTGTGCGATGCGCAGCCGTTCCTGTGTCACCGCCAGCGAAGCGAGCTGCTGATGCAGATGCGCGTTGTCGATGGCGATCGCCGCCTGCACGGCGAAGCGCTCGAGCGTTTCTTCGTCGCTCGGCGTGAAGAGCTCGCGATCTGATTTTTCGGCAAGATAGAGATTGCCGACGAATGGACTCTTGCAGGTGATTGGCACCGCGAGTAGGGTTCGCATCGGAGGATGATTCGCCGGAAAACCTGCGGAGCGCGGGTGTTCGGAGACATTCGCCAGCCGCAGTCGCTGTCCTTCGTGAAGAACGACGCCGAGAACGCCGTGGCCGACAGGCGGCGGTCCGATCGCCGCGCGAGCTTCATCGCTGATGCCCGACGTGATGAACGATTTGATCCGTCCGTCGTCGCCGACAACGGACAAAGCGCCATATTGCGCGCCGACGAGATTGCGCGCCTGGTCAACCACTTTTTTCAAAACGGCGTCGAGCGAAAGCGACGACGCGACATCCAGTCCCGCACTGTGCAGCGCGAGCAGCTCGCGGTTCTGCCGCTTGACCTGCTCGTGCATGCGGCCCATGGCGCGCACCATGACCATGCCGAAAACTGCGAAGGCGATTACCACCACTCCGTCGAGCAGCAGCCGTGTCGAGAGGTCGACTCTTCCGACCATGTTGAATCGGATCGCTTCCAAAACCGCGACGATCGCCAGCGGGGCAGCAACGGCGAGCCATCGCAATCGTTTGAAATCCATATCCAGCCTGGCGTTAGCCACCTCAGATTGTGCACCAGGCGGAAGCGCGAGGTACAAGCCGAAGTCGACCGCTGCGGCGTCACGCATTGGTCACCTCCAGAATGAGGTCGAATTCGACGGTGAGCGCATCATCGGCGTGAATCAATCCGAACAGCGCAGTCGGTGCCGCGACCCCGAAGTCACTCATTCGCAAAGAAAGCCGGCTTCGCAGCCGGAAGCGGCGAGTGCTCAAGCGCTCCGCGATCACCGAAAGCTCGATGTCGCGCGAAGCGCCGGCGAGCGAGAGCCGGCCCCCGACTACGGCGCGGTAGAGATGCTCGTCGAGGTCATGCTCGATCGCGCCAGGCACTGCAGTGAATTGAAACTGAATGAGCGGGTTTCGATC